>JAGRBM010000416.1 GCA_020434085.1 Chrysiogenia bacterium
ACCGCCCGCTTCGTGGAAGACCTGCGCCAGTCCAGCTTCTTCGCCTCGGTTCACGCCCCTCCCGAGCCCGCCGATGAACTCATTTTGCGCTGCAAGCTCAACCGGTTCGATTCCCACTTCGTCTGGTGGCCAAGCAGCCCTGTTCTGAATCTGACCCTCCTTGGCGGACTCATTCCCGGCATCGGCGGGAAACTGCGCGCCGACATGGACCTGAGCGTGGAAGTGCTTGCCCCCGGGCAGGAAGAGCCGCTTCTTTCCTTCGACAAGCACGTCACCAGTGAAGACTCCATGGATGCCTGGGACACCATTTCCCTCGGGTCGCTGGAGGAACACACCAAAGCGACGCTCGTGACGCTGACCAGGCAGGTGAAAGACGAACTCTCCACCGGTCGCGAGACTCTGGTTGCCCGCGCCGAAGAAGTGCGCGAGCGCCGCAAGCCGCCGGTTCAGGTGGCTCGCCCTGCGATCCCGGCGCTGCCCGAAGGGGCGCTGCGCGGCGTCGCGGTCTACCCCTTTGCCGCGCGCGGCGGCGCGCAGGACGCAACGGCCGAAGCCCTGGGCGGACTCTTTCAGAAGGAAATCGCCGGCGTTCCCTGCACGCGGATCGTCGCCGAGGACATCATCGAGGACCTTGCACGCCAGCAGGGGCTCGAGCAGCAGTGCGGCAACGAGACCTGCCAGATCGACCTGGCCAGCCAGGCGCAGGCCGACCTCTTGGTGCGGGGCGAGCTGCTGAAGGTCGGAGAGACCTACGTCCTCACGGCCCTCATGATCGATCTTGCCAGCAGGCAGACCGTCTTCAGCGGCGACGTGCAGTCGGGCGAGGGCGAGCTGATCGCAAAAACCCGCGAGCTGGCGGCCCGGGCAAGTGAAGTGCTCGGCTGCGCTCCCTGACGCTGCCTAAGCAATCCCGACTAGTTACAAGCAAAGGGCGCCCAACGGGCGCCCTTTCTTTTGTGCAGTGTTGCCGCGCTTACTTGATCGAAATCTTGGTTGCCTTGGCGGCTTCGGTCTTGGGGATGCTCACGCGAAGGACGCCGTCCTTGAATTCGGCGCTGGCCTTCGATGCATCGGCGTCGCTGGGAAGCGTGAAGGAACGGCGGAAGCTGCCGTAGGATCGTTCGATGCGATGGACGTTGTCCTTGGTCTCGTCGTGTTCGAATTCGCGCTTGCCCGAGAGGGTGAGCACGCCGTTGCTGATATCGACGTCGACGTCTTCCTTCTTCAGGCCCGGGATCTCCGCGCTGACGAGCAGCGTGCCGTCGCGCTCGGTGATGTCGACACTGGGAACCCAGTCGCGGCCGGTGGCCTCGGCGCCGGAGAATCCGAGCGGGGCGACGCCGCGGCCGAAGGCGTCCTCAAAGAAGCGGTCAAAGAAATCCCGCGTGGTGAGCGGGCGGCTCGTGCGGGTGGTGAGTCCGTTACTCATGGCAATACCCTCCATCGATAGAGACAGTTTCTTGCGCGGCCGGGCTCGCTGCGCCTGCCGCAAAATCTTCGTTGAAGAAAAACTAAACACGCCCGGGCCGTCGTCAAGGGGTGGCGCGTGCAGGAACGAAAAAGGGCGGAAGGGCGGGTAGACCCCGCCCTCTGCTGCCATCAACGAAAGTGCTGTTTTCCAAAGTGTTGGTTGGCTTCAAACCAGCCCCGGGGTTGTCCGGCATCGAAGCGCGTGCAGCGAACCGTGGCCCCCAGCAGGCGGCCCTGCGCCGCAAGCCGCGCCAGGGCGGGGGTGAGCTGGATCTCCCCCTTGCTGTCGGGCGAGGTGCTCCGAAGCAGCTCGAAGGTATCGCCCGGCAACACGTAGCGCCCCACCAGCGCCAGCCGCGAGGGCGCTGCGCGGCGCGTCGGCTTCTCGACCGCCCTGGCAATGCGCAGGAGCTTGCCCTCTTTCTTACCGGCCACGATCCCGTAGCTCGAAACCTCGCCGGCGGGCACTTCGAGCAGGGAAACCGCCGCGTCCTTTTCGGTGGCGGCGTCGAGCAACTGACGTAGCGGCTGGGGCTTTCCATCGAAGAGCTCGTCGGGAAGCAGCACCGCGAAGGGCCCCTCCTCCACTTCGTCTTTCGCACACAGAATTGCGTGGCCCAGGCCGCGTGGCTCGTCCTGGTAGACGGCGCAGACTTCCACCCGGCGCAGCAGGGTCAGCAACGGCTCGATCTCCGCGAGGCGCCCGTCATTCTTGAGCATCTCCACCAGGTCGTCGGGACGCGAAAAGTAGTTGACGAGGGCTTCCTTGCCCGGCGAGATCACCAGCACGATCCGGCGGATGCGCGCGGCGGCCGCTTCCTCCACCACGTAGTGGAGCACCGGCCGGTCCACGATGGGGACGAGTTCCTTGGGCGCCGCCAGGGACTGGGGCAACCAGCGGGTGCCAAGCCCCGCCGCAGGGATGACCGCTGTCTGAACATGGATTGCCATTGCGCCGGGCACTCTAGCACAGGTTTTGGCGCTGGCACGTTTTGCAGCGGATCGTGTTACCCTCGCACCCTACACGTTTCAGATTGATTCGGGAGGGAACCCCATGATTCGCGAGCGCTTTGATCTTTCCGGCAAATGGGCACTGGTAACCGGCGCGAGCCGCGGCATCGGCGAAGCGACGGCCATGGCACTGGCTGAGTCGGGCGCGGATCTCGTGCTGGTCTCACGCAAGCTGCCCGACCTCGAAGCCGTCGCGGCAAAGGTTGAGGCCGCCGGGCGCAAGGCCCACTGCATTCCCGCCAACATGGGCTCGGACGAAGAGCTCGAACGGCTCAAGGACAAGCTCGAGGAGATCGGGGTTACTCCCAATATCCTCATCAACAACGCGGCGACCAACCCCGCCATGGGCACGCTCATCGACCTGCCCGACTCGGTCTGGCAGAAGATCATGGACGTCAACGTGACCGGCCCCTTGCGGCTTTGCCGGCGCATCGTGCCCATGATGCGAAAGGCCGGCGGGGGAAGCATCGTCAACGTCGCCTCCATCGCCGGGCTTCGTCCGTCCACGACGCTGGGCGCCTACGGCATTTCAAAGGCCGCGGTCATTCACATGACCAAAACCCTGGCCAGCGAGCTGGCCCCGTTCAAGATCCGCGTCAACTGCGTGGCGCCGGGTCTGGTAAAGACCAAATTCGCCGAGGCCCTCTTCACCAATGAGGCGATCTACAAGGCGGCCATTTCCCAGATCAAGATGCACCGCCACGGCGAGCCCGATGAAATCGCGGGAATCATCCTGACCCTGGCCAGCGAGGCAGCCAGCTTCATGACCGGCGAAGTTGTCGTGGTCGACGGCGGCGCGACGCTCGGCTGAGTATTGCCGTTGCGAACACCCGCCCCGAGGGAGTAGGCTGCAGGACATTCGAAGGTGAGGGCAATCTTTCCAGGATTGCCCAGATGAAGTTCCTCCAGAGTTTTTCCGCGCCGGCCCTTTTGCTCGCGCTCGTCCTCGGTATCGCCGGCTGCGGCAACGAGGGCGACGTGCTGCTCTTCCTCGACTTCGCCGAAACCAATGCGCCGGGTTCCAGCCAGGTCAAGGCAATCAACGTCACCAGCTCCGATGGCGCCGGCGGCGTCGTGAACGTCCCGCTCGAAGTGACGGCCAGCGCCGGATTCGACGGGCAGGTGGATTTCCGCGCCGTGCTCGACGACGAGATCTTCGACATCACCGGCATGAGCGACCCGGCCTCGGGCGTGTTTTTTTCTCTGAACAACCCGGCGGCCACCACCAATGAGGCCCCCTTCGAGATCCTGCCCGGCGAGATGCTCAGCTTCTATGCCGTCATCAACGTGGCCAACGGAAGCGGCGACTGCGGACTCCACACGGTGCGGGTGGCCACCATCCCCGACGCCGATTTCGTGGACATCCACCTGCAGGTCTGCCCACCGAGTTCCTGATTTCCCCGGGCCGATTTCCCCCTTGACAGGTCGGCAGCGGCCTTTCATATTTGCGGCCCCGGTCGGGATCGCCGGGCCCGCCAAGGCCCGCCCGCCGCTTACAATCGAAGGTTTCTGGGGCAGTAGCTCAGTTGGGAGAGCGCCACAATGGCATTGTGGAGGTCGTCGGTTCGATCCCGTCCTGCTCCACCAGATTCTGGAAACGGCGGCTGAAAAGCCGCCGTTTCTGCATTTAAAGTGGCTCTTAGCCCCCACGAGGCCCTCCCGCCCTGGCGCCCCTTGACGGCCCGGCGGAAATCCCTTAAAAGAAGCCGCCTGCCTCCGTATTGGGAGGCCCTGAGTCCAAAGGAGACGACGACGTGCCCAATCATAAGTCCGCAGCCAAGCGTGCCCGCCAGACGGAGACCCGCACCGCGCGCAACCGCCTGGTAAAGGCCAGCATGCGCACCACCATCAAGAAGGCCCGCGCCCCCGAAGCGGGCGATGAGGCGCTCACCGCCGCCGTCAAGGACGTCTACAAGGCCGCCAGCAAGGGCGTCATCCACAAGCGTCAGGCCGCCCGCCGCGTCTCGCGCCTGGTGAAGGCCCACAACTCCAAGAAGGCCGCTGCCTGAGCCTTCCCCCATTACGTGAACAACGAAAGGCCGCCCACCGGGCGGCCTTTTTCTTTGTATCAAGAATCAATTCAATCCCTGCTCCCCCGCAGGGGGAGCGGGGGCTGAGGGCGCATCTAACGCCGCGCTTTTCTCCCCGCGATGCCGGACATCTCCAGCACGAGGTGTTCGAGCTCGATCTCGGGGAAATGGGTACCGCCCTTCGCCAGGCGATCGAGGCGCGTGAAGCGCGGCGCCACCTGGCGGCAGCGCTCGGCGTCGAAGGTCACCACCTGCTTGGCGAGCTGATCGAGGGCCCAAGGCGCCATCGGACGCCCGCCGCCCACCACCTGGGAGATCTCCGGGCGGCGCTTGCCGTTGCTCACCATCTCGGCGGCCATCCACAGCCGCTTGAACTGCCACCACAGACCGGGCAGCAGGCCCGCGGCCTTCTCCCCATCGGTGTAGAGACGCCGAAGCCCCGAAACAGCGTCGGCCTGCCGGCCCTCCACCGCGGCGTTGAAGACTTCGAACACGTCACGGTGGCGCGAGAGCGAGACCGCCTCCTGCGCGAGCGCCTCGCTCAACACCGTCGGGTTCTCCTGCAGCAGCGAAGCCTTCTCAATGGTCTGGTCGATGGCGAGCAGGTCGGTGCCGATATACTGGACAAGCACGTCCACGGCGCCGCGTTCGACGCTCATGCCGCGTTCCTTGGCCATGCGGTCGACCCACGCGGGGATCTCGCGCTCGTAGACGGGCTTGCACTCCACCAGGCCGCCGAGCTTGTCGATGGCCTTGAAGGCCTTGCGGCGCAGGTCGGGTTTCTTGTCCCCACTGGAGACGAAGCAGAGCACCGTGGTGCCCAGCGGATTAGCCGCGTAGTCGGCCAGCGCGTCGTAGTCGTCGGCCTTGAAGGCGTCGGCGCTCTTGACGAGAACCAGCCGCAGCGGCGCCATGGTCGGATGCGAGGAAGCGGCGCCGATGACCTGGGACATGCCTGATTTCACCGGCGGGCCGGCATCGAGATTGTCGAAGTTAAAGTCCGGGGCCGCGGTCACGACTTTCTTCTTGAGCGCCGCCAGCAGCTTGTCGGTAAAGAATGCCTCCGGCCCCCAGATCCAGTAGATCGGAGCGAACTTGCCCTTCTCGATATCCTGCAGGGCCTTGCTGGAGGTGATGGCGCCCAAAGTGCTTCCTCTATACGACGATGTTCACGATCTTACCCGGCACGTAGATGAACTTGCGAATCTCCTGGCCCTCGATGTGCTTTTGCACGTTGGGCTCGGCAAGTGCCTTCTCGCGTACCTCGTCCTGGCTGGCATCGGCGGCGATTTCGATCTTCGCACGCACCTTGCCCTTGATCTGCACGGCGATGGTCACGGTGTCGTCAACGGTCCACTGCTCGTCAAAGACCGGCCACTCGCTATCGAGCAACAATCCCTCGCCGCCGAGCTTGTTCCAGAGTTCCTCGGTGATGTGCGGGCAAAACGGATGCACGAGCTGCACCAGCGTCTGGGCGCACTTGCGCATGAGCGCCTTGTCGGCCTCGGGGCTGCTTTCATCGACCTTGAACTTGTAGAGCGCGTTCTGAAGCTCGGTCATGCGCGCAATGGCCGTGTTGAAGGCAAAGCGCGGCGGGGTGAGGTCCTCGGTCACGGCCTTGATCGTCTTGTGGAGCCAGCGACGGATCTCGGCGCCCTCGCCCGCTTCCTGGCTTTCACCGGGCGCAACGCCGGCAAGCCAGGGGCGATCCCCGATCAGGCGCCACAGGCGACCCAGGAAGCGTGAGGCCCCCTCCACCGCCGTATCGTCCCAGAGCAGGTCGTGCTCGGGGGGCGCGGCGAACAGGCAGAACAGCCGAGCGGTATCGGCACCATATTTCTCCACGAGCTCGTCGGGGTCGACGCCGTTCTTCTTCGACTTGCTCATCTTGACCATCGGGCCCTTGCTCACGGGCTTGCCATCGCTCTTTGCAACGGGGCCATTGGGGCCTTCCTCGACGTCTTCGAGCGGGAAGTACTTCAGGTCCGAACCCTCGCCGCGGTAGTAGAACTCCTTGCAGACCATGCCCTGGGTCAGCAGCGCATCGAAGGGCTCATCGAGGTCACCCGGCAGAATATCGAGGTCGCGCAGGACCTTGGTGAAAAAGCGCGCGTAAAGCAGGTGGAGCACGGCGTGTTCGACGCCGCCCACGTATTGATCGACGGGCATCCAGCGCCTGGCCATCTCCGGATCAACCAGGTGCTCGGTGCTCCTGGGGGAGAGATAGCGCAGGAAATACCACGAGCTCTCCACGAAGGTGTCCATCGTGTCGGTGTCGCGCTGGGCAAGGCCCACCCCGGGAATCTCCACCTTGCCAAAGTCGGGATGACCCACCAGCGGCGAGCCGCCCTCGGCCTTGATCTCCACGTCCTGGGGCAGCAACACGGGAAGCTGGTCGGCCGGCACGGGATGAATCTTGCCCGCGTCGTCGTAGACCATGGGAATGGGCGTGCCCCAGTAGCGCTGGCGGGAAATCAGCCAGTCGCGCAGGCGGTAGGTGATTGCCCCCTCGCCCTTTTTCTCGCTTTCGAGAAAGGCGGTGATTTTCTTCTTGGCCTCTTCGTTGTCCAGGCCGTCGAACTGGCCCGACGCAACGAGCTTGCCGGGCCCCTCGTGGGCCCCCTCCATCGTCGCCGGATCGAGGCTCTCGCCCTCGGGCTGGATCACGACGACGATGCGCTGGTCGTATTTCTTCGCAAATTCAAAATCGCGCTGGTCGTGGGAGGGAACCGCCATGACCGCGCCGGTGCCGTATCCCATGAGCACGAAGTTGGCGACCCATACCGGCACCTGCCAGCCCGTGACCGGGTTCACGCAGTAGGCGCCGGTAAAGACGCCTTCCTTCTCGAAGTCCTCGTCGGGGCCGCGGCGGCCATGGGCCTTTTCCTTCTCGATGAAGGCGGCAACCTCGGCCTCGCGCCCGCCCTGCCGGGCGAGCTGCAGGGCCAGCGGATGCTCAGCAGCGATGCTCATGAAGGTCGCGCCAAAGAGCGTGTCCGGGCGCGTGGTGAAGACGCGGATCGACTTCGTGCCGTCCTCTGCCGGCTTTTCGAGCTCGAAGTCGGTGTGGGCGCCGTGGCTCTTGCCGATCCAGTTGCGCTGCATGGTGAGCACGCGATCGGGCCACTTGCCCTGGAGTTTTTCCAGATCGGCGAGCAATTCCTCGGCGTAGTCGGTGATCTTGAGGAACCACTGCTCGATGTCGCGGGCCTGCACCGTAGTCCCGCAGCGCCAGCAGCCGCCCTCGACCACTTGCTCGTTGGCCAGCACGGTCTGGTCGTTGGGGCACCAGTTCACGGTGGCCTTTTTCTTGTAGGCCAGCCCGCGCTCGAACAGGCGCGTGAATACAAGCTGCTCCCAGCGGTAGTAGTCGGCATCGCAGGTCGCCAGCTCGCGGTCCCAGTCGAAGGAGAAGCCCAGCCGCTGAAGCTGGACCTTCATGTGCTCGATATTCTGATACGTCCACTTGGCCGGGTGCTGGCCGCCATCGATGGCCGCGTTTTCGGCCGGCATGCCGAAGGCGTCCCAACCGATCGGGTGCATCACGTCGTAGCCGCGCATCCAGTGGTAGCGCGCAATCACGTCACCGATGGAGTAGTTGCGCATGTGGCCCATGTGCAGCCGGCCCGAGGGATAGGGGAACATTTCGAGCTGGTAGAACTTCTGCTTTTCCGGGCGACGCCCGGCGCGATGGACGCCCTGCTCTTCCCAGCGTTTTTGCCACAATGGTTCGAGTGTTTGAGGATCGTAACTTTCCACGAAGGTTTCTCCGATTGATGGTGCGCTCGGCCCCTCTCCGCGCCTCTGGTGCGGGGAAAAGTCGCTCAGCAGCGGGCGAAACTAACCGACCCCCCGGGCCGCTGCAAGGCTTGGCCGCGGGGCCTTTTGAGGGTCCGGTTGCTTTTGAGGCCGCTTTTCTTTGCATTTGGTCGAGCCACTGAAATATAAGGGGGCCACCAAATCGGCACAGGAGTGCGCCCATGTATGTCCCCACACGCTGTTTCTTGACCAAAGGTGTTGGTCGCCACCGTGAGAAGCTCTCGAGCTTCGAGATGGCCCTCCGCCACGCCGGCATCGCCGAATACAACCTCGTCAGCGTTTCGAGCATCTACCCGGCCAACTGCAAGGTGATCTCGCGCGCCCAGGGCAAGAAGCTGATGACCCCCGGCCAGATCGTCCACGTCGTGATGTCCCGCCAGGAGACCAACGAGCCCAACCGCCTGGTGGCGGCTTCGGTTGGCATGGCCATGCCCAAGGACACGAAGATGTACGGTTATCTCTCCGAACATCATTCCTACGGCGAAAAAGAGCGCAAGGCCGGCGACTATGCCGAGGATCTGGCCGCCGAGATGCTGGCGACGGTTCTGGGCGTGGAATTCAACGCCGACCAGAGCTGGGACGAAAAACGCGAGGTCTGGAAGATCTCCGACAAGATCGTCCGCACCCGCAACATCACCCAGTCGGCCGTGGGCCATGCCCAGGGCATGTGGACCACCGTGGTCGCCGCCTGCGTGCTGCTCCCGTAATCGCCGCCCTTCCCGGTTTTCCCGACGCCCCGCCCTCACCCGGCGGGGCGTTTTTTCTATCGGCGCCCGCTGCGCTAAGCTCCCCGGCCATGGCCAAGTCATCCGAAAAGAATCCACCTGCCTGGTCGCGCACGAAGTCGCGTCCGGTGCGCCTGATCATCTTCTTCGGACTGATTGCCGTCGGCGTGCGCTTTGGCCTTCCCAGCAGCGATCCATTCGACCTGTATTTCGAACAGTTCCTCAAGACCGGCGGCCAGGGACGCGGGCACACCGCGGCTGCGCGCATCGCCCAACTGGGCGAGCGCGGCGTCGAGGGGCTGCGTGCCGTACTCGACAACCCCGATGCCACGGGCAAGGAACTTGGAGCGGCGATGCACCTTGCCGGCGAAATCAACGCTCCGGAGCTGGCGGGGCGCCTGCTGGAGCTTGCCGGGACCGCTGAGCCGATGCGCATCCGCCTGGCCGCCCTGGAGGGAATCGGCCTGATGGGCGGCACCGATGCGGCGCCCGTACTGATGCAAAGCCTCGCCGATGAGAATCCGGCGATCCGGATGGCCGCGCTGCGAGCAGTCGGCGCGGTCGAAGCCCCCGAGCTGGCCGCGCAGGTAGAGACCCTGGCCACCGAGGGCACTGAGGCCGAACGCCCCGAGGCGCTCGCCGCGCTGGGACGACTGGGCAGCGAGGTGGCGCGCGAATCCCTCTGGCGCCTCTACAACGGCCCGCTCAGCGCCGGTGAGGCCAGTGCCGCGCGCCGCGCACTGGCGGGCTTCCCGACG
>JAGRBM010000417.1 GCA_020434085.1 Chrysiogenia bacterium
GAAGGCAAATGCGGTCGCTGCGAGTTCAAGAAGGTCTGCGGCGGCTCGCGTGCCAGGGCCTATGCCTTTACCGGAAACTACATGGCCGAAGAGCCCTGCTGCTCCTACCAGCCCCGAGAACAGGCTGAACAGGCATCTGAGCCCCAGCAGAAGGCGGTATGAGTTGAATCATAAGGGCTTCGTACCGGGAGTTCGTAGACTGGCTCCTGGTTGGTAGGAGGTCGCAAAGGCCTCTAAGTTTTCTGCGCAGACTGGAGGGTTTTGCGCAGGGATGTGCGGTCGGGTGGCCGCTGGAAAACCCCTTCGGGGTTGTCCGAAATGGGCCCCGGGCAACGTCGGGAAGGACGACATGCCCGGGGCTCGTGTAATTTCTGGATCAGGTCGCCTCCACCCCGCTAAGCTCAACCCCATGAATGCCGCGCTGCTCTCCATCCTGTTTCTTCTTGGAGCACCCGAACACTCCCCTGCGACTGGCGATCTCTGCGGGTGCCTCGATCATCAACGAACCATGCAAGTTAGCGCCACGCTCATGCAGGCCGGCGTAACGGGTGACTTGAACGCTGCACTTGAGCAAGCCGAGCGCAGGGCCGCGCTTCGCGGCGCCTTTGCGCTTGCCTTCTGTGCAGCTCAGACCGAAGGCTTCGAGCGCGTCAGCGACAATACGATTGAATGGGAAGCGGGGTCGTGTCGGGCGGTCAATCCCTCGCCGCGCGTCTGGCCCGAACTGCTTCGCATCGAATGCAAAAATGAAGACACATGGCCCGCACTACCCGCTGAGTTTCTGGTATCCGGCGAGCCATGGCAGAGCCGCGGCGAAGAACTCAACCGCGTCTGGTCAAAGCGCTTGCGCGTCTCCGCAAGCTGCGAAGATCAATAAACTCAATCAACGTGCAGCGGTCTTTTTGCTTGCCTGCTCCTGAAGCTTCCGGATGTAGGCCACCACGCTTGCGATTTCGTAGTCTTCGAATTCGAGTTCTTCGCGCGCCGAGTTCATGGAGGTTCCCTCTCGCCCGTCGCGTACCGTGATCAGGAAGAATTCGTCTGGCATGGCACTCAGCGTGGGGGAGGTCAGACTCAGGCCGTCCTTGCCGCCTTCACCGAACTCGCCATGACACATCTTGCAACTGTCATTGTAGAGTTCCCTGCCCTCATCCACGTCGACCTCATCGTCTTCATCGACGAAGGTCCAGGGCTCCACCTCGACGCCCTCGGCCCCTTCCATGATGTAGGCGACGAGCGCGTCGATTTCCCTGGAGCTCAAGCCGCTGGAGGTAGAGCCCATGCTCTCCATCGGCGTGCCGGGCCGACCGTGGTTGATCGTATTGCGGATGAACTCCGCGCCTGCGACCGACGTGAACGCCGGGTTGCGGATGGCCGGGACGCGCCAGTTCAGCACGCTGTCCTTGCGGTCTTCCATCCCGGCGTCGTGACAGCCCGAGCAGTAGCGCTGGTAAATGATCTGACCATTGGGGTTGTCGCGGTCCAGCGAGTCGCGCGAGTGGATCATCTTCTCGGGCACGCGGATGTCGCGCAGTGACATCAGATAGACGCCCAGGGCGCTCACGTCATCCTCGCTGAGGCCGTAGTTGCGCATGGCCGAGCCCTCTACCACTGACTGGGGATCGCGCAAGTGGGCTTCCTGCCAGTGCTCGACGGTATGGGGCTCATCGAGATGCGCCATGGAAAAATGGCCATGCGGCTGGGAACCGATCCCGTCGAGTGCCGGACCGCGCGAGCCGCCAAGGCCGCCGGTCTTGTGGCAGGAATTGCAGCCCAGGTTGGTGAACAACTCGGCACCCTTGCTCAGCACCGGGGCGCCGTTGTCAGAGAGCCAGCTCGATGCATGACACGTCCGGCAGGAGGCCTGCACGTAGGTCGACGAATAGACCGGCTCGTCCCAGAAAACTTTCTCGTGCGGGTCGTTGGCGTGCGCCTCCAGCGAATTGGTGGCCAGTCCCTGCCCGGCATGGCAGAGCGTGCAGCCGTATTCCTGGGGCTGATGGTCGAACAAATATTCGCCCGGGTGGGTGCGAAGCGGCTGGTCCGCCTCTGCCATATCCGTATTGAAGACACCCACGTGGCAGGTCGTGCAGCGATCGATGCGGCCAAGCTCTGGCAGGTAGTACTGCTTGAGTCCCTGTTCGAAGGGCTTCTCGCCCTCGGTCTGTTTGGCGTATTCGCGCTGGTAGCCGCGCCATTCGCGGAAGTAGTTCTCTTCAAGCCCGGAAACAACTGCGAAGGCCAGTGTCACCAGCGAGGCGAGCAGGAGGATGGTGGAGTAGAAGCGCGTTCTCATGGTGTCCCCCTTAGTGAACCGGCCAGTCGGCGGGCGACCAGTAGAAGCCCCAGTTCGGGCCGCGGAAGTAGACGCCGACGATGGTCAGCACGATGAAGCCGCAAAGGAAGCACGTGAAGAGCGCAACAGCGCCCTTGCGCGTGCTTGCCGTGCGCTGCAGCACAATGAGTGAGAAGGCTGCGTAGAACAGGGTAATGAGCGTCCCCGGGTTACAGGCCGTAATCACGATCTGGGGAATCGAGGGATACCAGTTGCGAAGCCATCCGTATTTCACCGTGAAAGCAACGACCGCAATGGTGACGCCGAATCCGTAGACCAGCGAGCCCCAGAAGATCTTCTTCTCCGCGCCCCGATCGAGCCAGGTCCCCGAAACGCCTTTTTCACGATCGAGGAAGGGGATCAGCGCCAGGCCGATCACCACGACGACCGGGATCATCATGCCCCCGGCAAAGGCCGAATAGCTCACCAGTTCCTGCAGACCCAGGAAGTACCAGGGTGCCTTGGCCGGGTTCTCGGGAATGTTGGCGTTGGCCAGTTCCTTGAGCGGCGCGTCCCACAGGAAGCTGAGGATGCAGGCCAAGGCGATGAAGCACATCGCCGCTGCCAGTTCCGCGCGGAAGGCGTGCGGGAAACTTGCGACCGTCCCTTCGGGCCCCTTGTCCACGGCAGGGGTCTTGCCCTTCACCACGGCCATGAGCCCGTAGGTCTTGTTCGTGGCAAAGGCGGACTTTCCAGTCACGCCCGGGTCTCCGGGCTTGCTGGCATCGGGCGGTCGCGAGAGTCCGCCGTCCTTGCGAATGCGCCAGAAGTGCACGCCAATCAGGGCGAAAGCTGCAGCCGGCAGAATCATCACGTGCAGCAGGTAGAAACGCGTGAGCGCCCCCTGCCCCACTTCATCGCCGCCGAGCAGCAACTCTTTTTGAAGTCCGCCGATATCGAAGAACTGCGTGATACCAAACGCATCGGTCAGTTCGCGCGGGCTCGCAGCGATGTTCGAACCAATGGTCACAGCCCAGAATGCGAGCTGGTCCCAGGGGAGCAGGTAGCCGGTGAACGAGAGCCCCAGCGTGATCGTCAGCAGGAGCATTCCGATCAGCCAGTTGAACTCGCGCGGGGCCTTGTAAGAGTTTGTATAGAAGACGCGGATCATGTGGGCGAAGACGGCGAACACCATGAGGTGCGCCGCCCAGCGGTGGATATTGCGCACATACTTGCCGGCGCTCGAAACGAACGAGAGGTCCTTGACCGACTGATAGGCCTCAGGGATCGAGGCCTCGTAATAAATCATCAGGAAAATGCCCGTGAGACAGAGCGTCAGAAAGCTCACGAAGGCGATGACCCCCAGGCCGTAGGTAAATGTCGGCCTGAGGCTCCAGACGTGCGTTCTCGTCGAGTGGATGTGCAGGAAAAAGTTCTGGAACACCGCACGCGAACGGTCACGCTCGCTTCGAATGGGCCAGGCATGGCGCACAAAGGCCGACTTGAAAGTGCGCCCGACCTCTTTGAGATTCCTCACAAAGGCCTGAAGGCCCGAGACCTGCTCGACGGCTGCGTCTGCCGGATCGCTGATGGAATCCGGCCGCACCTTCGGATTCTGAACACCGTTGTTGGGTTCACTCACTGGTAATTCTCCTGGAATGAAAACAGCTCCATGGTGATCGCATCGTTGGGACAGCGCTCGGCGCACAGCGCGCAACGGATGCAGCGATCCTCGTCCTTGAGGATCACGCTGGTCTCGCCCGCTTCATCGCCCAGTTCACGAATGAGGGTATCGATCTCCTCGTTCCGCTCGAGCTTTGTGATCGGGATGATTTTCAGACAATCCTCGGGACAGACATCCACGCATCCGCCGCACAGGACGCAGCGGCTCGAATCAAAGACCGTGTTGACGTTGCAGGAGAGACAACGCATCGCCTGTTCGTGGGCGTCGTCTTCGGAGAAGGTCCGCTCCACCTGCACGTGCATGGCCCCCACGCGCTCGGTCACGTCCTGCGCCGGGCTTTCCTGCCGGGCCAGACGCTCGAAGCCCTCGCGGCGGTAGTAGTCGGCAATCGGCTCGTGGTCGCAGGATGTTTGTGTTTCCAATGGAATCTGCGCGCCCATTTTGGTCGCAACCACCCGGGCGATCCGCTTTCCCGAAGCGATTGCATCAATCGCCAGTCGCGGGCCATAGGCAGCGTCGCCGGCCAGGAAGATATCGTCGTGAGAAGTCCTGCCGGTAGCTGGATCGTTCTTGAGGTTGCCGCGCTCATCGAAGTCGAGCCCGTCCACGCCCTTGAGAAAGCTCCAGTCAACGGACTGTCCGATACACACAAGCACGGTGTCACACTCGATGATGGTCTCATCGCCGGTGTCGTACTGGGGGCTAAAACGCCCGTTCTCGTCCCAGAGGGATACGACCCGGAGGAACTTCACCGCCTTCACGTGACCGTTTTCGTCGGTAAGCACCTCGGCCGGTCCAATGCCGTTGTGGCGAATGACGCCTTCTTCTTCGCCCTCGAGGATCTCCACCTGGTCGGCGAGCATCTGATCGAGCGATTCAAGGCAAGCCAGGTGAATCTCGGCGCCAATCCCGGCGAGCTTGCGGGCCTGGGGAGTCACGTCGCGCTCAATGTAGACGCGGCGCACCGCCGTGCGCGCGGCGTCGTAAGCCACGTTGCCACCACCAATGACCAGCACGCGGTTTCCAATCCCGGTCGTCTCGCCAAGCGCCACGTCCCGGAGAAAATCGATTCCTCCGAGCACGCCCTTGGCGTTTCCACCCGGAATCGGAAGCGGGCGCGGGATCTTCGCACCGATGGCGACGATCACCTTCTCGTGGCGACTCATCAGCTCATCGATGCTGATGTCCTTGCCGATCTGCACGCCCGTCTCGAACTTCACGCCCAGTGCGCGGATGACGTCGATCTCGCTGGAGATCAGCGAGCGCGGCAGGCGGTACTCGGGGATACCCACGGCCAGCATGCCGCCGGCGACGGGCTCGCGCTCGTAGACGACGCTGGGAAAACCCAGAATCGCCAGGTCGTGCGCGGCGGCAAGACCCGCAGGGCCTGAGCCGATGATTCCGATTGTGCGCGAATCGCTGGCCGGATTGGCCAGCCTTGCCTTGAGCTGATCCTTGAACTGCCGGATGTCCTCGCGGTCGACATTTTCAGTCGTCGGTTCCTGCGAGACGATCCACTTGGGAAGCTCCTCGCGGGCGTGCACGCCGGATTCGGGGCCGTATTGCTCGCACACCACGCGCTTGAGCGCCCGGATGGCGACAGGTGCATCGATGTTGCCGCGTCGGCAATTGGCCTCGCACGGCGCCCCGCAGATCCGCCCGCAAATGGAGGCGAGCGGATTGGGGGCGCGTGCAATCAGGTAAGCTTTTTCAAGCTCTCCTCTGGCAATGGCCTGCACGTATCCGCGCGAGTCGGTATGAACCGGACAGCCCGACTGACAGCCGATGAGCCGCTTGTAGTAGTCGGCATCGGCGATCTCGGCGCTGTAGCGCGCGGGCTGCGGTTCATCCTCGGCAGACATGATTACTCCTTTGCCACTCCGTCGTAGGCCAGGTAGTAGAGAATCGCTTCGAGCTGCTCATCGGAAAGCTCGGGGTCGGGCATTCCGTCGGGATAGGTCTCGAGCATTTTCTTCATTTCGGGATCGGTTTGCTGCAGGGTTTCCGCGTTCTTGAGCCAGTTCGTAATCCATTCGCGGCCACGCGCGGCATAGATCCCCTTGAGGCCGGGTCCCTTCTCGCCCTGGCCATCGGTGTCGATGGCATGGCAGCCCGAGCACTGCTTGCGCTTGAAAGTCTTGAGCCCCTTCTTGAAGGTCTTTGCGTCCCAGGCCGGCACTGCCGCGTCATCTGCCATGACAGGCATTCCACTGACGCACACCAGCCCTCCTACCAGCATCAATACCAAAAGTGTCTTTCGCATAGCTCCGCTCCATTTCTCCTTAGGTCACACAACGGCTTTTTCGCCGCTGGGGATTTCCTTCTTCAGATCTACAATCAGCGCACCGTCATCGGCGCGTCCGATCTCCAGCCATGGCAATGCGCGCGGGGCCGGGCCCTGTACCACGCTTCCGTTGGCATCAAACACAGAACCGTGGCACGGGCACTTGAATCCGTCACCGGCGCTCTGACACACGCATCCGAGGTGCGTGCAGATCAGCGACATCGCATGGATTCCGTCCTCGTCCCGAACAACCTTGATGTTGTGCTTTGCAATCACACGGGTCGTGCCAGTCGGAAATTCATCGGGATAGCCGATGCGTACCTTCGAGCTCGGCTCGTAGTGAACATTGGGCTTGGGCATGCGAAGTAGACCGAGCATCCCGGCAAACACCGCAGCAGCGGCAGTCCAGATGGCACTCGTCTCAAGGAAATCGCGACGGCCCATCGTTTCCTTTTCAGTTGGCACACTCACGATGTGGTTTCCTCCCGCGTGATACCTGCCATCAACCTAGGGCAGCAGCGCGTCCTGCATTTATGAGCCCGATCATAGCCTCGCTCAGGGTTTGGCTCCGTTTTCGGGACTTTTCCCATCCTGCCGGAGGTAAACCAGAAGCGCCTCGATCTCTTCGGATTCGAGTCCCAGATAAGGCATCACTTCAGGGTATTTCTCGGAAAGCTCGCGCGCGGTGGCATCAGTCTCGCGCATCTTGTCGGGATCGGCCAGCCAGCTTCGAAGCCATGCGGCACTTCTTCTCTGTGTCACCCCTGCCAGGTCCGGGCACTTCCCGAAGAACTCACCAAAGGCATGACAGCCCCGGCACTGCTTCTTTCGAAAAAGAAGTGCGCCTTGTTTGAAGGCTTCGCTAGTGACTTCCGGGAGTGTCTGTTCGGCGGGTTTCGGAGACTCGTTTGGTCCGGTTTGTTCAGAAGCGGCGTGGCTCATATCGACCCCACCCGCACAGAGCACGAGCAGCAGGCACACAAGCCCCCCCAGCGCCATCCGACCCATACGGCGTTCCTTTTCCTTCAACTCACGCAAAACTTATGATAGTGCTCATAATCACACAAAACGGAATTCGTGACAATGGCCGCTGAGGACAGGAGCGAGTTGTTCCCATGCTGATGATCAGTGATTTGCTAGAGCTTGCCCGTGGCGGCGGCGTGCCGGGTCCGGCCTCCGAGGCTGGACGCGGCAGATACTCGACCAACGCCAGCCCCGTGATCGTCTGGAACGTCATCAACCACTGCAACATGTCGTGCCCGCATTGCTATGCGGCGGCCATTCACAAACCCGATCCCGATGATCTCACCGGCGAAGAAGGCCGCAAGCTGCTCAAGGAGCTTGCCGGCCTCGAAGTCCCGGCGGTGATCTTCTCGGGCGGCGAGCCGCTGCTTCGCAAGGACATCTTCGATCTGATCGCCTACGCAAAAGAACTGGGGCACCGCCCCCATCTTTCCAGCAACGGCGTGATGATTGATCGCGACACCGCCCGGCGGCTCCGCGAGGTCGGAATCGACTACGTGGGCATTAGTATCGACGGGATGCCAGGCTTCAACGATGAGTATCGCGGCTATGAGCACGGTTTCGAACGCGCGTTCCGCGGCGCCGAGTATTGCCTCGAAGAGGGCCTCAAGGTCGGGATTCGCATGACGGTCTCGAAGAAGAACCGCGACCAGTTCGATGAACTTCTCGACCATGTCATCGCGCTCAAGATCCCGCGTTTCTATGTCTCTCACCTGGTCTACGCGGGCCGCGCCCACGAGGACCACGGCTACGACCTGAGCCCCGAAGAGAACCGGGAGATGGTGCGCCACATCTTTGAGCGCGCCGACGCGCTGCTCGACCAGAAATCGGCAACACGCATTGTCAGCGGCGCCAACGACGCTGACGGGCCGTTCCTGTATTTCTACGCGCTCGAACGCCACGGCGAGCTGGGCGCCCGGCGCCTGCTCAACAGGCTCAAGGCGCGCACCGGCAACACGGCCGGCGAGCGAATCCTGAACATCGACAATCGCGGCAACGTCCATCCAGACCAGTTCTGGAGCGAGGCTTGCCTTGGCAATGTTCGTCACAGCAGCTTCACGGAGATCATGAAGAATCCTCTGCTCGAACAACTGCGCCACCGGGAAGACTACCTGCAGGGCAAGTGCGGGAGCTGCCGTTTCAAACCCGCCTGCCGCGGCTCCCATCGCGAGCGCTCGCTCGCCGTGGGAACTGGTCTGTGGGGCAGTGATCCATCGTGTTATCTCACCGAATCCGAAGTTCAAGGAGTCTCCCCATGGGACGCGCGCGTAGCCCAATCCTGATCGCCCTGCTCACCCTCTGTTTGACCCATTGCGCTCCTGCGGGCGGGATCGGCTCGCGCATTTTCATTGTTCGGCGCGACTCGGGCAGCCTGAGTGTCTATGACGCTGCCGACGCAAAGATGCTCCCAACCGAAGTCAAAGACCTCGGCAACATGCGCCATGCCTCCATGGTGTTTTCCAAAGACCTGCGCTGGGGATACCTGGCGACCCGCAACGGCCAGCTCTCACGGGTGGATCTCAATACTCTCAAAATGGACAAGTCCGTGCCCACCTCGGAGAATTCCATCGGCATTGCGATCTCCCAGGACGGGCGCTACATCGCCGTTTCGGAATACAAGCCCGGCGGCGTGACCATCGTCGATGCCCGCTCGATGGAGATTCTCAAGCACATCCCGGCCACGGTCGAAGTCGATGGCAAGGAAGTGCGCTCACGTGTCACGGGGCTCGTCGACGTGCCGGGCAACCGCTTTGCCTGTGCGCTGATGGACGGTGCGGAGATCTGGATCATCGACGCCTCGAAGCCCGATTTTCCCATCGAATATCGCTTCGCCACTCCGAGTCCCAATCCCTTCGACGCGCTCGTGACACCGGAGGGTCGCTTCTACCTGACCGGACACTTCGAGAGCGACAACGTCACCCTGCTCGATCTCTGGCATCCCGAACTGGGCGTCCGCTCGGTGGACATCCGTGATCCCGAGCTGGATGCCAAGCGCAGCGCGCCCATCAAGATGCCGCACATGGAAGCCTGGGGCGTTGCCGGGGACGAGGTATTCGTCCCGCTCGTCGGCGAGGCGCGCCTGGCCGTGCTCGACCGCACCACCTGGAAGTTCAAGCAATCGATCCCGCTACGTGGGAATCCGGTCTATGCCGTTCTCTCTCCCACCAGCCGGGAAATCTGGGTGACCTATTCGGGCTCGGAAAACGACGCATTCATCGAGATCATCGACACCGAGCAGCACAAGGTTGTCCGCACCATTGAGGCCGGTCGCAAGATCTATCATCTGGCGTTCAGCCCCCGCGGAGACGAGGTCTATGTCAGCGCCAATGCCGACAACCGCTTTCTGGTGATCGACGCCAACACCTACGAGATCAAGCATCGCTTCGAAGTGGCATCCCCCTCGGGAATCTTCGGCCCCTGGCGCGCCTATGAAATGGGGCTCTAGTCAAAGCCAATGCGCCTGAAGTTCCTTCTGCTGGTTCTGCTCCTCACCGGGTGCGCAATGCCGCATTCGGAGGCCGGAGAAACAGGCTCGTCTCAAGAGAGCGTCGCCGGCGATGCCGCGCTCATTGAGCTGGGCCGCGTGACATTTCGCTCTGCCGGATGCGTGGCCTGCCATCGGCGCGAGGGCCTGGGCGGCACCGACGGCCCGGATCTCGATGCCCTCGCCGGCACCTCGGATCCGACGTATGTGCGTGAGTCGATTCTGGAGCCAAAGGCGCGGATCCTGCCTGGCTATGAGGGGATTGAGATGCCGGGAAACTACGGGGAAATGCTGAGCGAGCCGGAAATCGATGCGCTCCAGTACTACCTCTCCAATCGCTTGAAATGACCGCGTTGAGAGCGGGCTCAGCCTTATGAGCCCGCTCATAACCCGGTTTTCGAGACATTCAGTAGTTTTAGGGGCAACGATGGGGCTGTCCGTTCTGACACTTCATCCCGTCCAGATCATGTCGGAGGGAAGACAATGGAATCGAAGACAAAACACCACAGCAAGAGGTCCTGGCCGGGCCATTGGTGGTTGGCACCCATTGCGTTGGTGCTGGCCCTGGTTCTGGCCCCAACCTGGGCGCACGCAGGTGACGCCCCGAAAATGAGTGAAGAAGAGTTTGCCCACGGCAAGAAGCTCTACTTTGAACGCTGCGCAGGCTGCCACGGCACCCTGCGCGCCGGTGCAACCGGCCCCGAGCTCTCCCCCACCAAGACCATCAAGATGGGGACTGAGCGCCTGACCGACATCATGCAGTACGGCATGCCCGGCGGCATGCCTGCCTGGGGTGAGGAAGGCCTGCTTAACGAGGACGAGATCAAGACCGTCGTCAAGTACATCCAGCAGGAACCGCCCCAGCCACCGGAGATGTCGCTTGAGGAAATCAAACAGTCCTGGAAGGTCTACGTTCCAGTGGCCGATCGGCCTGACAAGCCCCAGCACAACCGCGATTGGGAAGACTACTTCGGCGTCGTGCTCCGCGATCAGGGTCAGGTCGCCATCATCGACGGGCAGACCAAAGAGAAGGTCGCCGTCATCAAGACCGGCTACGCAGTGCACATCCTGCGCAGCAGCTCCACCGGTCGCTACTTCTACGTGGTGGGCCGCGACGGTCGCATCTCCCTGATCGACCTGTGGACCAAGGAACCCTCCCTGGTCGCCGAAGTGAAGCCCTGCATCGACGCCCGCTC
>JAGRBM010000418.1 GCA_020434085.1 Chrysiogenia bacterium
AGTGCAGCTTTCCCCGCACTCGTCTACTCTCGGGGCATGGCGAGCGAGGCAAGCAACCTTCAGTATGCAGTGCGCCCGCGCGTGCTGGCCCGCCACCTGGGAACGGTGGCGATGATCCTGGCCGCGTTGCAGCTTGTACCCGGGACGGCGGCGCTTCTGCTGGGCGTCTTCGACGGGGCTGCGCGCTACGGCATGACGAGCGCGGCGCTGCTGGCGTGCGGCTATGCCCTCTCGCGCATCGAGGCGCGCGCGCCCATTCAGCGAAACGAGGCGATGGTGCTTGCCGCCGCGGCCTTCGTGCTTGCAGCGCTGGCCTCCACCTGGCCCATGGCCGCTCACGCCGGGCTCTCACCGCTCGATGCCTTTTTCGAGGCCGTCTCGGGCGTCACCACCACGGGACTCTCCACCGCTGCCGACGTGGAGTCGCGCCCGCGCTTGTGGCTCTTCAGCCGCGCGTGGCTCCAGTGGTGCGGCGGCCTGGGTGTCATGGTCTTTGCCGCCGCCTTCGTGCTGCGCCCGGGCGTGGAGGCCAAGCGCCTCTCACTCTCCGAGGGCAGCGAGGCCGACGACCTTGCCGGTGGCACGCGGGCCCGCTCGCGCCGCATTCTCCAGGTCTACTGCGCGCTCACCGGTGCGGGTATTCTCCTGATGCTGGTGCTCGGGGCGAGCTTCTTCGATGCCATCGTCTACACCTTTGCCGCCATCAGCACCGGCGGCTTCGCCCCCCACAACAGCAGCCTCTCGGGCCTGGGCGGCATTCCCCTGCAGGCGGCCGTCACCCTGCTGTGCGTGGCGGGCTCAACCCCGGTGCCTTTTCTCAACAAGCTCAGCCGTCGCAGCCTGCGCGACACGGTCGCCGATCTGCAGGTGCGCGCCCTGCTTATCCTCGCGCTGGCCCTGACCGGCGTGCTGACTTTGAGCCTGGCTCTTCAGGGCGGCATGGGCTGGGGCGCAGCGATCCACCACGGGGCGATGCAGGCTTTCTCCGCCCAGTCGACGGCGGGTTTTTCTTCCATGTCGCTGGCGGAGTTCCCGGCGCTCTCGAAGCTTGCGATCATCTTCGCCATGCTCGTCGGCGGCGGCGTGGGCTCGACCGCCGGCGGGTTCAAGATCCTGCGCCTTCTCATTGCGCTCAAGCTCCTGCAGTTGCTCATTCGCCGGAGCGCCCTGCCCGCCCACGCCGTGCTCGAACCCCAGCTCGGCGGGCGCCGCCTGGGCGACCCCGAGATAGAGGAAGCCCTGCTCCTCATCGGCCTGTTCGTAGGTGCGGTCTTGCTCTCCTGGCTGGCCTTTCTGGCTTACGGCTACGACCCGCTCGACTCGCTCTTTGAAGTGGCCTCGGCCACCGGCACGGTCGGGCTCTCGGTCGGACTGACCGGCACGGATCTTCCCGCCACCCTCAAGAGCGTGCTTTGCGCCGATATGTTGCTCGGAAGACTGGAGATCGTCGTCTGGCTGGTTACACTCTACCCCGGAACCTGGATCGGGAGGCGCACGCAAGGCACATGAGAGTCGTCATCGTCGGTGGCAGTGAAGTAGCGGTTGAAACGGCGGGCCTGCTCACGCGGCGCGGGCACGAGGTCGTCGTTATCGATTCCAATCGCGAGCGCATCGACGAGCTCTCACAGGTGCTCGACTGCAGCTTTCTCCATGGCGACGGCAGCAAGCCCGCCGTCCTGCGCGAGGCCGCGCCCGATCTCACCCACGTGCTGTTCTGTCTGACCGACCAGGACCAGGCCAACATCATCGCCAGCCTGGTGGGCCGCCAGCTTGGATTCTCGCGCGTGGTTACCCGCATTCACGACAAGGAATACGAATCCATCTGCGTGGAACTTGGACTCGACGAGGTCATCGTCCCCTCACAGACCATCGGTCGCTACCTGGCCGACATGGCCGAGGGCGCGCGTGTGATGGAGCTCTCCAGCGCGCTGCGCGGCGAGGGGCGTTTGTTTGCGTTCGTTGCGAAAGATACTGATGCGGTGGCCATCACCGACCTGGCACTCCCCAAGGGAACGCGGGTCATGTGTTACTACCGCAACGACGAATTCTGCATGCCCGACGGGGAGACGGCCTTTCACGAAGGCGACGAGATCATCCTCGTCACCACGGCAGCCAGCCTGCCCGAACTGCGCGAGCGCTGGAGCCCGGTGCAGCGAAGCAACGGGAAATCCTGAACGCCCGTCGCGCTACCATACGCCCCCACGCACCAGCCGGACCGCAACCAGCACAATCATCAGGGTAATGAGCACGCTGATCCGCCCCAGGCGGGCTGCGGCGCGCCGTGCCGCCATGGTCTTTTCTCCCGCAACATCCTGTTCCCACAGCCGGGTTGCACGCGGGCCAACGACAAAATCATGCAGGCCGTTGAGCGTCAGAAGAAAGAGAATCAGAGCCAGCTTGATTGCCAACAGCGTGCCGAATCCGCTGGCCCAGAAATCCATGGAAGTGAGGTCACCCGGGCCCACACCGCGATAGTGCAGGCACCCGCCACCGCTGAGCAGAAGCAGGGCAAAACAGACCCATGAAACAATACGGAAGCGGCCGCCGGTTTGTCGGATCAGGGAGAGCGCGTGGCCGGCGAACTCCGGGGTTCTGCCGAGAGGGATCAGGACTAGCAGGTAAAAGGCTTGCCCGCCGACCCATACGCTTGCGACAAGGATGTGAACCCACACAAGGAGGAGATACATCATGCGCCCACTGCATCCGACGACGTGAAGGGAACGCCGACGACCGCTTCCGAACTCAACTTCACAGAACAGACAATCACGTGAGATTCTCAATCAATCGCGACACTGCGCCGTCTGGACCAGGCGACCCCCAGTTGTCCAAGTTGCTGGTCCCCAATGAACTGCTGCGCCAGGTGGAAGAGCACGTGCTCTTCTTTCTGAAAGTGCTCGCGCGTGATTGCGAGCAGCTCCCGCACGATGGCACGATGTTGTTCCAGTGAATCGCTGCGACGCGCCTGATCCAGCAGCTTGTCGATCTGATTGTGCTCGAAGCGCATCCGTGCGATTGGCCCGTTCGGCCCCATCAACGATTCGAGGGTTGAGAAC
Source organism: Chrysiogenia bacterium (assembly GCA_020434085.1). NCBI lineage: Bacteria > Pseudomonadati > Chrysiogenota > Chrysiogenia > Chrysiogenia bacterium. Next base: position 3,054 of record JAGRBM010000418.1, read on the forward strand.
AGCAATTCATCCTCGACCTGCGCATGCACGCTCAATGCATTTCCAATGACGTCACCGATTTCGCGCAATCGCCCCAGCTCCGACATCGAGTCGACTGACTTTTCCCACAGGTCGAAAAGACCGTGAAACACACCATGTTCGCCCCTCAGCGCGTCAATCACTGTGATTCCCATTGCTCGCTCCCGCCCCTGCATTGCGCTTACCGGGCTAACGCTGCGATTTCTTGCGGCGCCTGGGCTTCTTTTCGGCGATCGGCGCCTTCCCCTTGAAGGCTTCATTGTTGAAGAGCCCGTAACCCTTTTTCATGGTCTCGGACATGTAAAAATCCGGATTGCGCTGTTTATTCTTCCAGACGTACCAGTCCGGCTGTTCGAGCCCTTCGTACTCGACTACCAGCACCGACCCGCCCGGGGCTTTTCCGTTGTTGGAGACGTGATGTTCGATGTGATCGTGCGTGATCCACAGCCCTGGATTGTTCATTTCAACAATCCCGTCAATTCGCTCGCCGGGCAGCAGCGGAATCACGTCGGCGTAATAGGGGCTCTCGAGTGGCAGACCATCCTTGTGGGTGACCAGCACATCGTGCCCATGCAGGTGGAATGCCACTTCAGAGCTCACGCTAAAGAGGCGTAGTCGCAGCACGTCGCCCTTTTTGACCGTCAGCGGCTGAGTCGTGGGAAAGGCTTTGCCATTGATTGAGAAATAATCGATGCCTTCGGTCGGATGGCCGCCCTTGCCGTAAACGCCGGCGACCTCCGAGTTCCACCCCGAAAACATCAGAATGGCTTCCTTGGTCACGCGCTTCTCGATTTCCGCGGGCTCCTTGGGATCGATGATGATCGGTCCCCACATGCCGCGGATACCGACGTGCTCGGGAACATTGACATGACAGTGGTACCACAGGCTCCCGGGTTTTTCGGCGACAAAGCTGTAGGTGAAGCTCTCTCCAGGGTTGATGGCCTTCTGGGTGATGTCGGGTACGCCGTCGTTCTTCCAGTTGTTTGTCATGTACTGACCGTGCCAGTGAATCGTGTGGGCCAGGGTGGTCATGTTGGTCAGTTTGACCTCGACGTGGTCACCCTGCTTCACATGAATCAGGGGCCCGGGCACCTGCCCGTTGTAGGCCCAGACCTTGGCCGTCAGACCGGGTGCGACTTCCAGGTCGACTTCCTCGATCGTCATCTCGAAGTGTCGGTCCTCCGCACGCGAGATCGACGGCACGAGCACGAGCGCGCCGAGAAAAATTGCAAGCATCAGGCGTCGCATCACTTGTTGTCTCCTTTTTTGCAGCAGAGCTCCCGCAGGTATTTCACCAGCGCGTGGATTTCTTCATCAGAGAGATTTCCATCCCAGTTGGGCATGAGAATCGACTTGTTGACGGCCTTGCCACCAAACTTGATGGCTTTGAACAGCTCGGCATCGGTGCGTGCCGACATTTCTGCCGTATCGGTGTGGTCACGCGGCGCAACATCCATGTCGTAGGAATTGACGCCGAAACTGTCACCGTGGAGGCCATGGCACTGGGCGCAGTAAAGCCGGTAGAGCTTCACGCCGTCATGTTTCTCCCCCGCTGATGCACGCCCCGGCAGCATCAGCGCCGCCACAGCAAGGAAGAGCAGGAGTGCGAGTTTCTTCATTTCTGTTCCTCCGCGATCATCTTGAGGTAGTTCACCAGTTTGTTGATCCCTTCGTCGGGAAGATGCCGGTTGGGCATCAGCGAGCGTGGCTCCCAGAGCGTCGGATTGCGCGTGTAAGAAATCATGTACTCGGGCTGCAGCCGCTCGAACGCGGTATAGAGTTCGGGTCCGGAAACGCCGCCAAAGTCGGGCGCGTCACGATGACATGCGGCGCAGCCTTTGAAGCTTCGAAAATCTTTTTCGGCCAGCACGCGCATCAGCTTCCCGGGCTTGAACTCTTCCTTGTCCGTTCGTTCCGGAAAGGGTCGCAGCGTCATCAGGTAATCGGCAACCTCTTCGGCCTCTTCCCTACCGAGCGGGGCATGAGCCGACAGCTTTGTATCAACAATTTCATCGCCGTCATCTGTCACCTCGGTCGCGTTGGCGAAGAACACGCCGCCTGGAGTGATGCGCTCGGGCTTTTGCAGCCACTTTTTGAGCCACTCTGCCCGGTATTTCTGCCCCGCGTAATAGAGCGGAGGTCCCTTGCGGTTCATGCGCTCGTCGATGGTGAGAAATTCGTCATCCGGTTTCTTCACTGCATGGCATTCAGCACAGGACTTGAGAACAATTTGCTCACCGGTATCGCCGGCTTGCGCGGGGCCCGCCGGGAGCACCAACGCGCCGAGCAGAAGACACACCAATCCCGTCAATGTCGGATGTTTCCACATTGCAGGCATCTCCTATCGAAGAATCAGGTTGCCGTTGCGCCCCTTTTCGGGATCCGCTTCGTCGTTGTTGAGGATGACCGTGATGGCACCGTTGAGCGCGTGCTTCATCTGGTGGTCCACGATCGCATTGTTCGTGGCACGATCAGCCGGGCTCACAAGATCGACCGTCAGGCCATGCGCCGCGGGAATATTCACTGTCTGCATTCCATAGAGAATGTTCTTGGGGTTGCCATTTTCCCAGACGCGGTCCCAGATTCCGGCAATGGGATGCAGCGCCACCGATTCATTGATCTGGGCATTCACGTAGTAGAGGCGAACGCGCTCACCGGGTTTCGATTCGAGCGCTACGGACGCGTTGGCATCGTGAACCGGATCGTAGTGGAAGAGCTTACCGTTGATCAGTGCGCCGACCCACTTCTCGTTGTTTTTGCGCTCCTCGGCGCTGCTTCCATCGGCGAAGAGATCGCCCTGCACGATGATGTATTCACGATCGGGCTTGGGGTAGTCCGCGCTATAGCCCTCACGCGGATCAACGATGATGACACCGTACATCCCGCGCGAGATATGCTCCGCCATGGAACTGGCGCCGCAGTGATAAATAAAGACGCCGGGATAGTCGGCACGGAACTGAAAGTTCTTCGAGTCACCGGGTTTTACCTCGGCAAACTCGTTGAGCACATCGACGCGGGCGGCATGGAAGTCCATCGAGTGGCTCTGCTTGTTGGATGGGTCATTGTTCAGGGTGAAGTCGACCAGATCGCCCTGGCGAACACGCACCAGCGGCCCCGGAATGGTGCCACCGAAGGTCCACATTCGCTGGGTATTGCCGGCATTGTCGACCGCCAGCGAGAGTTCTTTGACCGTGATCTCGACTTTTTGGACCGTTGCCTCACCGGCGCCCTTCGCAAACGAGCCCGCACAACCTGCAAGGATTCCAGCGATCAGAACTACCGCCACTCCCGATGGAATAGATTTCTTCAGTATTTTCAGCATGTTTCGCTCCCCTGTTGCATCATGTAAGATGTATTTGAAATGCATATTATTGGATAGAATGATGCATTTCAACTACATTTTATCTGTCCGGGCCACTCTATGGTCATCCCGTGCATACTGCGCGTACGGAAGCCGCCTGAGTGTGCTCACAGGATTCTGGAGACGCGGCTGCAGGAGAGTTCCCCGTGCAGGTCAGCAAAACAACGGATTTCGCCCTCCGGGTGCTGCTGTATGCAGGCTCGAATCCCGATGAGCTTGTCACCCAGGCACAGATGGCCGAATTTTTTGATATTTCCCACGAACACCTGAGGAAAGTGGTCCACGAACTGGGCCAGCACGGATTCCTCAAGACCTACCGGGGCCGCGGCGGCGGACTGCAGCTCGGTCGGACGCCCGACAAGATCAATCTCGGCGAAGTCGTCGATCTGTTTGAGAGACGCGGCCCCATCATTGCCTGCGAAAAACTCGAATGCCCACTTGCCCGGCGCTGCTACCTCAAGGACATTCTCGAAGAAGGCAGCAACGCCTTCATCGATACCATCAGAAAATACACACTGGCCGACGTACTTGAAGACCGCCGCAACCCGCGCGCCCTGATGGTGCGCTAGGCGTGCCCTCAGCTCTCCAGCGTAAAATAGAGCAGCGTGCTGTGACCTGATCCGCTCAGGTAATTCATCCGCGCCAGATACAGGCCCGGCCCCAGCGCGCGGGCCTCGCCGCGAATGGCACGAAGCGGCGCCGGATTCTCGGGAACGTCGTAGTTGAAGAGCAGCACCTCGCCCCTGCCCTGCATGGAGGGCGCGTGGCTGACCTTGAAGTGACCGAAGCGCCGCCCCAGTTCGAGACCCATCCACAGGTTCGAGCCCGAATCCCCCTCGAAATACTTGCCCTTCCAGGGCGAGACGGCTGAGTTGGCAACAAGGTGCAGCACGCCGCGCACCGGCTCGGGCAGCGTGTCGAGTCCCACCACGGCCAGTAGCTTGCCCGCCAGCGCGCCGCGGAGCTGTCCCTCGGCAATGGGATCGAGGGCCTCGAAGAGCGTGTCGAGTTCTTCCTTGTGGAGGCGAATCAGCGAATCTGGGTCGACTTCTGCGTGAAGGTAGCCCCCTCGCGCTTCAATGGTCTGGGTGGTTGCGCTCATGATTGTGACTCCTTAGTCCATCAGGTCGGCCTGGCGCTCGGCCAGGGCTGCAATGCTCATGCTGGGGGGAATCCCCGGCGAGCGTGGATAGAGCGATCCGTCGGCAACGAACAGGCCCGGATGCCCGAAGACCTGTCCGCGGTGATCAGTGAAACCGTCCTCGGCGCTGCTGCCGATGGAGCAGCCTCCGAGCGGGTGGACGGTGAAGAGCGAGCGCGCGCCCTTGCCCCAGGGCAGATTTCCCAGCACGCGCTCGGGCCCGTAGTGGGCGGCGACTCGTGCAACAGTCTGTTCCATCTCGTCAAAGAGGGCGCGGTCCATCTCCCGCCCCGCCGTGGTTGTGATTCCCTTCCCGTCGAACTCGATTCGCGCGGCCGAAGCGTCGCGCCCCATGCAGAAGAGGAAGGCCGAGCGCCGCAGGCTTGCGCGCATGGATTCGGGAAGCGGCAGCGCGCCCGCCGGGACGCCGACTTCTCCAACGAGGAACCGGTGAGCCCCCTTGGCTTCGATGGATGCAAAGGCGTTGAAAGACGGCCCCTGCGAAGAATCGCCCAGTGCCTTCGTCTTCCAGAGCAGGGTTGCCAGATCCGCATTCGGCGAGAAGCGCGCCCCCAAAGTCGCGGGGAGCCCGGGCAGTGTGCGGTGGCGCTCGCGCGCGGCAAAGAGCAGCCGCTGGGTGTTGAGCCCGCCGGCGGCCAGCACCAGGCGCGGCGCATGAACGACGGCCTGCTTGCCGGTGCGGTGGTCCCGGTAGCGCACCTCGTAGCCGCCCCCGGCGTGCGCGCCCACGGCCAGCACCTCGCAGAGCGGGCGCAGCTTCGCCCCGGCCTTGAGTGCCATCGGGATGTAGGTGAGATCGAGGGTCGTCTTCGATCCATCCTCGCAGCCCATGATGCAGGTACCCGCGTGCGTGGAAGTGCGCTGCTCGATCCCCGCGGCGTTCGTCACCTTCTCCGGGCGACGTGGATCAGCTCCCCACGCAACGGCCAGGTCGGGATACTTCGGCGCGGGCAGACCCGCGCTCGCAAGCGCGTGCTCGAAAACGAGATTCTTCTCTGGCCGGTCGGGCAGCGGCGCCGGGCGCATCACTTCGCGCACGCGCTCGAAATACGGATGCAGTTCCTCGCCGGTGAGCTCTTCGGGAAAGGCCGCAAAAAACTCTGCGGGGGGTTCTTCGAGAATGTTCGTGTAGATGTGCGAACCGCCGCCCACGCCGCTGCTGGTGAGCGTGAAGAGGTCGTCGAAGACGTGGGCCTCGTAGAGGCCGTCTGCCTGCAGCAGGCGCTCGCGGCGCTTGCCGCCGCGCGTAACGCGCAGGTTCCGCACGAAGCGACGCGCCCCCTTGATGCCGCGCGGATAGTCGCGGCGGTCGGCCTCGGGACGTGCCTTGTTGAGCGGCCCCCACCAGGGCCCGCGTTCGAGGACCAGCACCCGCAGCCCCTTCTGCGCAAGGCGCGCGGCGCTGACCGATCCGCCGAAGCCGGATCCCACGACGATGACGTCAAAATCCATGGATATAAAGTTGTCCCGTTGCCCGGCTGATTCAGTGAGTGGACTGAGTGTCTTCAAGATCGCGCGAGAAGTTCTGGAAATCCCGCAGCAATGCCAGCGGCGACTGGCGACGCCACGCCGCCAGCATCACCGCCACAAAGGGCGCAACGGCCATGAAGATCGTCGCGATAAAGACCTCATCGAGAACGCGCGAGCCCTCGGCCGCCTCTCCGCGCAGGCGCGAGAGAAGCGCGTCGACGGTATTGCCCGTCAGATTGGCGATGGTCATGGCGCGCACCACGCGCTCGATGTCGGCGATTTCTTCCTTGCTGTAATGCTCGCCGAGTTTCTCGACGAGTTCGGGGCTTACTTCACCCGAGCGCGAGAGCGTGAAGGCTCGTGCATACTGCACGGCGATCCAGCGCGCGGGATCGAATTCCTCGGGCGCCATGCCCTCAACCTGGGCGAGTTCCTCGGCGGGAAGCCCGGCGTGAAGCGCCCACTCGTGATGGGCAAAGCTGCAATAGCGACAATTGTTGACACGCGCGACGGCCACCATGATCTCCTCCCGGAAGGCCGGATCCATACCCCGCCCCGTCCAGATGCGCGCCAGCGAGGGCAGTTCCGGCGCGAGCGAACCCGCATCACTCAGAATCTGCCCGATGGTGTAAATGCGTTTGCGGAAAAGCCCGAACAGGCGTTGCCCACCCTGTGCTTCCGTCCTGGTCTGCACGTCGCTCATATGTGTCTTGCCCCGTCTTTGTTGCGCGCACTCAACTGCGCGTTGTTCCCTTGGTTTCGAGTCCCGCAACCGCCGCACCGATTCCCGTGAACGAGTTCTCGGAATCGAAGGCGCCCGTGGTGAGCAGGTTCCAGAACAGGTCCGCAATCGCATCAGGATCGCGGCAGCTTCCGGGCTGGTACCACTGCACCGTCCAGTTGAGCGCGCCCATCCACATGTGGCGCATCATCTTGAGGTCCACGTCGGCGCGGATGTGCCCAGCGCCGGCGGCCTCATAGAAGAGTCCGTCGAAGAGCGCGTGGAGCCGGTCGTGAAGAAGCTGCACCTTCTCGCGCGCGGTGCCGCCCAGCGAGCGCCAGTCATAGAGGAGCACGTAGAGTGAATCGTCGCCCGAGAGGAGCAGTTCCAGATATGCGCGCATTGCCAGGCGCAGCCGCTCGGATGGATCGCGCACGCCGTCGGTGGCCTGGCGCACCGCCACGGTGGTGCGCTCGACCGCCTGTTCCATCAGCGCTTCGAGCAGTTCCTGCTTCGAGGCGTAGCGGTAGTGCAGGCTGCCGGGCAGGATGCCCGCGGCCTCGGCGATCTGCCGGACGGTGGTGGCCGAAAACCCGCGCTCGCGAAAGAGCCCGGCCGCCGCGTCGAGGATCTCGCACGATCCGTCACTCAGGCGCTTGTAGATATCGGCGATAGTCGACTTCTTGGTCATGCGACCAAAACTATCCCCAGGCGTGTATTCTGTCAAGGAGAAACCGCTCTGAGGGTCTTGGCCATGCAGCCAAGTCTCCCGGAATCACTGGGAAATCAGCGAGCCTGCAGGAGTGCCAGGACCTCGTCCTCGCTCACGTCGGCCCAGCGCTCGTAGGCATGTGCCACGGCGAAGCTCGCCCCACTGCGGATGTTGGTACAGTAGAGGGCGTCCGCCTCACCGGCGATGAGCGCGGCGCTTTGCGAATGAGCCGTGGGCACCGCCACCAGAATCTCCCTGGGCCCCCAGGCGCGCAGAGATCCGATGGCCACGCGCATGGTGAACCCGCTGGCCAGCCCGTCGTCCACCACGATGAGGGTGCGCCCAACAAGTGCCTCCTTTGACAGCGCCGCTCCGAACTCCGCCACCCGGCGCGCGACTTTTTCCCGGGTGCGGGCAGTTCCCGCCTCGCGCTCGGCGGAGTCGATCCCAAGGCGCTCGGCCATTGGCTCGTTGATCGCGACCGTCCCGTCGAAGGCAACGGCCCCGTAACCCACTTCGCTGTTCCAGGAGGGCGTGATCTTGCTGACAACGGCGACGTCCCAGGCAAGCCCAAGTGCTTCGGCCATTGCCGCCGCGACGGGAACGCCGCCGGCGGGGATGGCAAGAATGAGCGCGTCACTCCCGCGATACTCCGCGAGCAGGCTTGCCAGAATCTTTCCGGCATGTACGCGATCGCGAAAGACCTGCACACGTTCGCGTAGGTGGATGTCTTCAATGATTCGTGGTTCGGGCATTGCGTGATCAGGCGTGCATCACTTGGAGCAGGTTGTCCCCGAGCGCGTGTGTGTCGCAGCGCACCCGTGCCTCGGGAGCGGCGGCCCGCGCAATGAGTTCGAGTTCCGCGGCATGGTACATTTTGCGCGCGCTGATTGCCGCGTCGTGAAAGAAGTCACGATAGGGTTGCGGCAATGCCTGTCGCAGGGGCCCCTCCTGCGTGCGCATCCCCCAGAGCAGGGCGCCGGAAATACGCTGGTAGTCGAAGCCCACAAAGCCGGTGCTGGCCACGCGCGTCCCCTCGGCGATCATCTTCGCGAGCTGCCCGGGCGTAAAATGGTGAATCGCCTGGTTGATGGTGAGCAGGTCGTACTCGCCCTCTTCGAGCTCCCCCATATCAAAAGCATTCACCACGCGGAACGTAACGGGCAGGTGCTCGGCCGCTGCGCGCGCGTTGCCGTCCTTGACGTGCACCGAATGGATATCGGAACCGGCCGCCTCCAGTGCAATGCCATTGCGCTTTGCATTCTTGGCGAGCATGAGCGGGAACCCGCCATAGCCCGATGCAAGGTCGAGTACCCGCGGGGCGCGGCCCGCCGTGCGCGAGGCGTCTTTGAGGATCGGCTTGAGGTAACCCAGCAC
>JAGRBM010000419.1 GCA_020434085.1 Chrysiogenia bacterium
GCGAGCTGATCCTCAAGCATGTCGGCGTGGAGGTGATCGAGCTGCGCGCCACCGATGTCTCCCCCAAAGAGCTGGGCAAGCGCCTGGGAATCGAGCCGGACACCTGCGAGTGCTCCGGGGACACGCTTTTCGTCTTTCTGCGCGAAGCAGGCGCGGTGCCGCCCGAGCTGCGCGAGTACGACGACCTGCACTTCCTTCACCGCCGCGCGACGCTCGAAGACGTATTCCTGCGCCTTACCGGCCGGGACCTGCGGGAGTAAGCCGTGCCGGATTCTCTCATCAAGGACCTCCTGCACCTACCCCGCGTGGGCGTGCGCGCGCTGGCCGTATGGAAGCGGCACCTTCGCGTATGGCTCAAGGGCGCGGTGTGGAGCGGCGTGTTCGGCGACCTGATCGAACCGGTGATCTATTTATTCGGCCTGGGCTACGGCCTGGGCGCCTTCGTCAGCGAGATCAACGGGGAGAGCTACATTCACTACGTGGCGCCGGGCCTGCTGGCCATGGGGGTGATGTGGAGCGCTTCGTTTGAAAATACCTACGGGTCTTTCACCCGCATGGAGCGCCAGAAGACCTTCAGCGCCATCATGATGACCCCGGTCTCGCTCGAAGAGGTCGTCGCGGGGGAGGTCCTCTTTGGCGCGACGAAATCTCTGGTTGGCTCGTTCATGATGCTGATCGTGCTCGGCGCCATGGGACTGGCCGACTTTCCCGGCGCGCTCTGGTTGATTCCCCTTGCCATGCTCATCGGGCTGGCGCACGCGGCGATTGCCCTCACGGTCACGGCGCTCTCGCCGAGTTATGATTTCTTTACCTACTACTTCACGGTCATCCTGACGCCCGTCCTGCTTCTCTCTGGGGCGTGGTTCCCTCTCGAGCGGATGCACCCGGTATTGCAGCAGGCCTCCGAAGTCCTTCCGCTCACCCACGCGGTGCGCGCGGCGCGGATCATTTTGAGCGGCGGTCCCGGCGGCGCCCTGCTTCCGAGCCTGCTCGTGTTGGCCCTGTATGCGGTGCTCTTCTTCACCCTGAGCGCGAACATCATTCGCCGGCGGCTGATTACCTGATACGGCGTCTTTATATTCTCGCCCGACCCTGAAACGCCGCCGCAATCTATTTGTCACACGTGCGAAGCCGGCGCTTCACAAACCCCCGCTACCATGCGCCCCGTTATGATGAGGGTGCATGCGATGCAGACTGCAACTTCGATTCAGCCTGATAAATTCGAGAGCATCGCCGATCTGATCCACAGCGACCTGTGCCTGAGCCCTCATGTTCCGGCCGGCCAGGTGGTGGATCTGTTCAACGAGCATTCGTTGCTCGATGCTGTTGCCGTCGAATACGAGGACCGCGTCGGTCTGGTCACCCGCGGGCGCTTCATGAGCCGCCTGCGCGGAAAATTCGGCTACGCCCTGTTCGAAAAACGCCCGGTGGCCGAGCACGTGGAGTTCGATTGCCTGGTGGTGGAGTCGCGCACCGAACCCGTGGAGGTCATCAGCCTCGCAACGCGGCGCCCCGCCCACCGGATTTACGACGACATCATCGTCCTGACCGAAGGCGCCTACCGGGGCCTCGTATCCATGCGGATGTTGATGGCCCACAGCAAGGACTTGCTGGCCACCAGCTTTGCCGAAGTGTCAGCGCTTGAAGAGAAGGCCCGGCGCCTCGAAGAGATCAACCGCCTGCAGCAGGAGTTCGTGGCCAACATGACCCACGAGCTGCGCACGCCGCTCAACACAATCATCGGCATTTCACGCCTGGCACTCAAGGACCCCGAGCTCTCGGCCCACCGGCAACGCGACCTCGAAGTGATGCTCCGCCGCGGGATGGATCTGCTGGGCATCGTCAACGACATGCTCGATCTCTACAAGATCGAGTCCGGCGAGATGACACCGGTGATCGAGGAGTTCGACCTGCATGAGCTGCTCGAGGACTTGGCCGGTTCTTTTGCCTACCTGCTGGAGAACCGCCCGGTGGAGTTGCGCAGCGACTTCGGCGGGGCGCCCAGGATGCTGAGCACCGATCCGGTCATGCTCAAGCGCGTATTGACCAACCTGCTGAGCAACGCAGTGAAGTTCACCGAGGAAGGCTCGGTCAGCCTGATCGCAAGCGCCCACAACGGACACGTGCTCATCGAAGTGCGCGACACCGGGATGGGCATCAAGCGCGAAGACCGCGAACGCCTGTTCAAGAAGTTCTCACAGCTCGAAGCGGCCGCCACCAAGCGCCACGGCGGCACGGGCCTGGGGCTGGCGATCGTGCAGCAACTAAGCGAGATGCTCGGCGGATCGGTCCGCCTTGAAAGTGAATACGGGCAGGGAAGCAGTTTCACCCTCACCCTGCCGCGATAAGCAGCGCGGCGCGCATTGCCGCATACAAGCAAGGAGCAAACAACCATGGATCAAACGCACAGGGGCAAGATCGTGATGATCGACGACGATCCCGAGCTACTCAACACTGCAAAGCGCCTGCTGGAGGGTGGCGGTTTCGAGGTCGACACCTACGACCGCGCGTTTAATGCGTCGAACTTCGTCGCGCGGGCACGGCCCGATCTTGTCCTGATGGACGTGAACATGCCCTTCCTCTCGGGCGACCAGCTCGCCGACATCTTCGCGCGCGATGCGGAGCTCGACCATGTGCCCATCGTGTTCTTCTCTTCGAATGACGAACACTCGCTTCGCAACCTGGTTAGGGAGCGCAAGGCGGCGGGCTATATCCAGAAGAGCGATCTGCTCTATGACTTCGTCGGCAAGGTCAGCCGCTTTGTGAACAAGAGCCGCATGGGGCTGGCACCCCAGGGCTGATTGCGCACACTACAAAAACAAAGAGCCCTCCGGATGGAGGGCTCTTTTCGTTGATGCTTGCTGATAGGCTCAGCTCGGCACGCCGCAGATCTGCCGGGCTTCGGCCGGGCTGGCCGGTTCACGGCCGCTCTCGCGGACGATGTTCGCGAGCGCCTCGACGAGCTGGCCGTTGCTGGTCGCCTTGTTGCCGTCGGGCAGATAGAAGGTGTCTTCAAGGCCCGTGCGCACCTGTCCGCCCAGCTCGGCTGCCTTGCGGTGGACGGCCCAGACCTCTTCACGGCCGATGCCGATGGTCTGCCATTCGGTCCCCTCGGGCATCTCGGCCACCAGCAGGGGGAGCCACTCGGGCTTGCACGGCATGCCGCTGGCCACGCCCATGACGAGCGAGATGTGTACCGGCGACTTCATCATGCCGTTGTGCAGGTAGAGCCCCACGCTGCGCACGATGCCGGTGTCGAAGCACTCGCACTCGGGGATGATGTTGTACTTGTCCATCACCTCGAGGTACTTCTTGATCTTGTCGACCGGGTTGTCGAAGACCATGGGCGGCCAGGCCCAGGCGCCGTTGGCGCGGGTCTTGAGATAGTTGAGCGTGCCGGCATTGAGCGCCGCGAGCTCGGGCTTTACCGCCTCCAGGCAATCGAGCGGGCCCTGGATGTTGGGGCCCACCATGCCCGTCGACATGTTGATCAGGATCTCGGGGACTTCTTCCTTGATGGCGTCGCAGATGGCCTTGGCCACTTCGGGTTCCCAGCTCGGAAGCCGCCCCATCCCCTTCTTCTGCGAGCGGAAGTGGCAGTGCACGATGGTGGCGCCGGCATCGAATGCCGCGCGCGCTTCCTTGGCCATTTCCTCGGGCGTGACGGGTACCGGGAACTGGCCCGGGTCGGTGAGCACCCCGGTCAGGGCGCAACTGATGACACATTTATCCTTGAGCTCACTCATGGCTCTCTCTCCCCTGGGCTCGGGCGCTCGGCCCGCTCCGCATGCGGTCTGATGTAAGTGGCGACAAAAGTAAACGGTCGCTCACTTCAAGCGCTAGGCTAGTCGATTCCGCGCCCCAGGCAAGGGGCTGGTGAGGGAGATTTACCGGCCTCGGGGTGCGCACTGGTGCCGGGCAAAATCGCTTCTAAAGCACTGGAAAACGGCGATGCGCTCACTATCCTTCCCCCTCGAATTCGGTGCCATGCCCCCGGGGCAGGCACTCTCACGCAAGGAGCGAAGCGTTGATCATGTTCAGGAGAATCTCTGGTTTGGGCTGCGTTCTATTCATCTGCCTGCTGGCAGCAACCGTTGCGGGGCTGCCCGGACAGGCCCTTTCGAAATCAAAGACATCGAAGCCTCTGGAGCGCGGGGAGTATCTGGTGCGCCTTGGCGGTTGCAATGATTGCCATACGCCCGGTTATTCCCAGAGCAATGGCACCGTGCCCCGCGACCAGTGGCTCACCGGCGTGCCGGTGGGCTTTCGCGGTCCGTGGGGAACGACCTATCCGGTCAACCTGCGCTACTACATGGAGCGCTACAGCGAGGACGAGTGGGTGAGCATTGCAAAGACCCTGCAGACCCGCCCGCCCATGCCCTGGTATGATATCCAGAAGGTGCCCGAGGAAGACCTGCGGGCGCTCTACCAGTTACTCCGTTCGCTCGGCCCCGTGGGCGAGCCGACTCCGGCCTACCTTCCGCCGGACCAGGAACCCGCGACGCCGTTTATTGTCTTCGTCCCCCAGGCGCCGGCTGCGATGAAGTAAGCGCTTCGGCCGCGCAACAAAAAACAAAAAAGCCTGTCGCAAGCGCGGCGGGCTTTTTTGTTTGTGCGGACTTTCGGACTCGATGCCCGGATGTTCCCGAAAAGAGAAAGCCCCCATCACCGATTGGCGGCGGGGGCTTTGAGATAATAATCCGGCAGCGTCCTACTCTCCCACAAAGATTCCCTTGCAGTACCATTGGCGCTGGAGAGCTTAACGGCCGTGTTCGGAATGGGAACGGGTGGGGCCTCTCCGCTATTGCCACCGGAAACTTGTTTTGCGAACTCGGGGCCCCTTTCAGGGCACTCCGTGCTTAAAAAAGTGCAGATCAGAAGTACAGTCCATGTTCACACGCTAAGGGTTGCAAGCTTACCTTGAGCCTTCCCACTGCACGAAGCAGAGGAAACACACTTGAAGAAAAATTTATGGTAAGCCTCACGGCCGATTAGTACGGGTAAGCTGAATACATTGCTGCACTTACACATCCCGCCTATCAAACTCGTAGTCTCCGAGTGGCCTACAGGGGACGCCGAAGCGCCCCAGAGAGATCTCGTTTTGAGGTTGGTTTCCCGCTTAGATGCTTTCAGCGGTTATCCATTCCCAACATAGCTACCCAGCCACTGCCACTGGAGTGACAACTGGAACACCAGAGGTTGGTCCATCCCGGTCCTCTCGTACTAGGGACAGATCCTCTCAAATCTCTTGCACCCACGGAAGATAGGGACCGAACTGTCTCACGACGTTCTGAACCCAGCTCGCGTGCCACTTTAATCGGCGAACAGCCGAACCCTTGGGACCTGCTCCAGCCCCAGGATGTGACGAGCCGACATCGAGGTGCCAAACCTCCCCGTCGATGTGGACTCTTGGGGGAGATAAGCCTGTTATCCCCGGAGTAGCTTTTATCCGATGAGCGATAGCCCTTCCATACAGAACTACCGGATCACTATGACCTGGTTTCCCACCTGCTTGACCCGTCGGTCTCGCAGTTAAGCTCCCTTATACCATTGCACTCTACGGCCGGTTTCCAATCGGCCTGAGGGAACCTTTGTACGCCTCCGTTACATTTTGGGAGGCGACCGCCCCAGTCAAACTACCCACCAGACACTGTCCTCGAACCGGATTACGGTCCAGAGTTAGAGCTCCAGAAACATCAGGGTGGTATTTCAAGGTTGACTCCACAGGGGCTAGCGCGCCTGCTTCAAAGTCTCCCACCTATCCTACACAAATATTCCCAAAGCTCAGTGCCAAGTTGCAGTAAAGCTTCACAGGGTCTTTCCGTCTTTCCGCGGGTAGACGGCATTTTCACCGCCTTTACAAATTCGCTGGGTCCCTGGTTGAGACAGTGTGGAAGTCGTTACGCCATTCATGCAGGTCGGAACTTACCCGACAAGGAATTTCGCTACCTTAGGACCGTTATAGTTACGGCCGCCGTTTACCGGCGCTTCGGTTTGCTGCTTCGTCCGAAGACTAACAACGCCCCTTAACGTTCCGGCACCGGGCAGGCGTCAGACCATATACATCCTCTCGCGAGTTTGCATAGTCCTGTGTTTTTGGTAAACAGTCGCTACCACCTGTTCTCTGCAACCCCTTCCAGCTCCAGGAGTAAATCCCTTCACCTACCGGGGGCACACCTTCTCCCGAAGTTACGGTGTCAATTTGCCGAGTTCCTTAACCAGAGTTATCCCAAGCCCCTTTGGATACTCACCTCGCCTACCTGTGTCGGTTTGAGGTACGGTCGCAGATAGAATTCATCGAACGAAGCTTTTCTTGGAAGCCTGGGGTTAGACAACTTTGTGAGCCGAAGCTCTCGTACTCCCGTCTCAGTGTTAATGGGGGCTGGGATTTGCCTCATCCCCCCACCTACACGGTTGAACCGGTAACCAATATCCGGCTTGCCGTCCCTTCTCCGTCACTCCTCGATTCAAACACTCTATCAGCGGTCCAGGAATGTTAACCTGGTTCCCATCGACTACGCGTCTCAGCCTCGTCTTAGGGGCCGACTAACCCTGAGAAGATTTACTTTACTCAGGAAACCTTAGGCTTTCGGGGAGCAGGATTTTCACCTGCTTTATCGCTACTTATGCCTGCATACTCTCTTCTGTTCGCTCCACGTGTCCTCGCCGGTCACGCTTCGACGCTATAGAATGCTCCTCTACCACAGCCCCATCGGCGAACCGATGATCGCTGTCCGTAGCTTCGGTGTAATGCTTGAGCCCCGGTACATTTTCGGCGCGTGTTCACTCGACCAGTGAGCTATTACGCTTTCTTTAAAGGATGGCTGCTTCTAAGCCAACCTCCTGGCTGTCTGAGCGCCCACACATCCTTTCCCACTTAGCATTAACTTAGGGACCTTAGCTGACGGTCTGGGCTCTTTCCCTCTCGACTACGGAGCTTATCCCCCGCAGTCTGTCTCCCGGACTCTGACTCAACGGCATTCGGAGTTTGATTGGGTTTGGTAATCTGGTAGGACCCCTA
>JAGRBM010000420.1 GCA_020434085.1 Chrysiogenia bacterium
CTCCCGACGCGGCAAAGAATCAGGCCACGATTCTCTGGCAGTGGCTTGGGGCCGAGCGCACGTTCTTTGTCGAGAGATCCGGCGCCGGGCGTTGCTATCTCTCCCACGAGGGGAAGGTCTACGGCCTCGGGACCGAACCGGCATTCCGCGCGCTGCTCTATGACGTGGCCGATCTCGTCTATTCTGAGCCGCGGGCGAAGGTGATCTTCGATGCACTGGAGTGCCAGTGTCTCCTCCATGGCCGCCGGATCGAGGTTTCCCCCTGGCTGCACGTCGAGGGCGATACGCTCTACCTGCATACGGCCAGAAGCGACGATCTGCTGCTCAGAATCGCGCCGGGCTCGCTCACCAGCGTTCCCAATGCCCAGAGCTGCCTGCTTCGGCCCTCGAACAAGATGGCGCCGCTCGAATTCGATCCCGATGTGAGCGTGGAAGGCGCTCTACGCTCCTTTCGGGAGCTCTTTCTCCAGAACCTCTCCACCGACCCGGCCAGCAAGTATTTCGTGGCCTGCTGGCTCCTGAACGTCTTCCTGCTGCCCTTCAGCCGCGACCGGGCCCTCCTGCACATGAGCGGCACGGCAGCCTCGGGAAAGACGACCGCGGCTAATCTCTGCTCGGTCCTTCTCTACGGAGAGGACTGGGTGGGAAAGAGCCGGACGGCCTCGGACTTTGCCGACGGCATGACCAATCCGCTCACCATCAAGGACAACCTGGAGTCCCGCGACATCGACCGCGGGACTCTGAACTTTCTCCTTGCGGCTGCGACCGGAACCGTCAACCAGAAGCGAAAGGGCGGCACCGATTCAGAGAACGTCTACGAGCGCCTCTACAACCAGGTGATCGTGACCGCCATCGAGCCCTTCGATGTGCATGAGCTCGTTACCCGCACGTGGAACGTCGAATTCGAGGGGAAGTTCGGGAATCCGGGATTTCAGAAGACGATTGTGCTCGACCGCCTGCGCGAGGAGCGCTCAAAAATTCTCTCGGCATTCTTCGTCGTCATGGCCAGGGAGATTCTCCCTGTTTTCTCCGAGCGGAAGCGCTTTTATCTGGGATTCCTTCGCCAGGTCTTCCCCCACCATGCCAAGCAGCGCTTGGACGAATTCCTCGCCGGGCTCTTCGTCATCCTCGAAGTTTTGCTCAAATACGTCCCCGACGAGCGAAGGCCCAAACTCCTGAGCAATCCCGAAAAACAGGCGCGCGAGATCATCGAAGAGCTGCTCGGCGTGCAGGACGCCAGGGCCCGCGAGACTGAGATTCATACCAACCCGGTGCTTTTCTATCTGGAGCAGCTTGTGAGCGAGCTGCTGCACGCAAAATCTTCCGAGGACTTCTCCCAGGTCTTCCAGATTCGCCACGACGCCGAGTGCTTTGCCGGTGGAAGGCCCTCGCGGGTTTCCTTCCGCGATACCTCACTGAAATTCCACGCCGCCTTCGCGGCGCTCGCCAAGAAGCGAAATCTCCTGAATCCCTTCTCCAGCGCCCAGCAGATGGGGGCGCGTCTCAAGGACTCCCTCGACATCCTGGAGCGCTCGGGCTGGCAGGTGCAGCGCTATACGAGCCAGGGTCGCACGGTCTTTTACTGCGCCCGCGACATCGGAGAGGACGAGTGATGAGCCGGGCTCCATGGCCTCCCGATGAGCTTCTGGTGAAAGCCGCAAAGGCGCTGGAGCCCTATCTGGGCCGTGAGGCCACGGCCCGGGAAGCGCGGGAGTTTCTGCTCCAGATGCGCCGCTACTTTCACCTGCTCCGGGAAGGTGAGGAGCAGTACAAATCCGCGCAGCATCCCCACGAAATCAGCTGACAGCGAAGCCTCAAGTGCGGTAGAATCGCGCCGGACGTGTGCCTGCCGTTTGGAAATGAGGGCGACACTCTGCGCGGCGGGCTCAGCCGCGGCGAGGAGACATCATGGGAAGTGACAGGCAGGAGGCCGCCCAGGGCTGGGCGGCCCGCAGAACGAAGAAGAATCGCTCCAAGCGGGTCATTACGGGGCCTTCCAACGGCGCCGTCATCTATGCCCGTGTCTCGTCGAAGGAACAGGAAGAGGGCTTCTCCATCGGGGCCCAGCTCGACCTGCTTCGCAGGTATGCAACAGAAAGGGGCTTCGAGATAGTCCATGAGTTCGTGGACGTGGAGACGGCCCGCAAGGCAGGGCGCACCCATTTTGGGGAGATGGTTCGCTTCATCCGGTCCTCGCTCACCCCGGTCACCATCCTCGTCGAGAAGACCGACCGAATCTATCGAAACCTGAAGGACTACACGACCCTCGACGAGCTCGTGTGCGAGCGCGATGCGCGCATTCACCTGGTCAAGGAAAACGAAGTCCTCGGCCGGGAGGCGTCCTCTCATACGAAGTTCATCCACGGGATCAAGGTGCTGATGGCCAAGAACTACGTGGACAACCTCTCCGAGGAAGTCACCAAGGGCCAGATGAAGAAGGCCGAATCGGGCCAGTACCCCTCCATCCCGCCCATGGGATACCGCTGGGACCGGGGCAAGCGCTCGCTGATTCACGTTGAGCAGGAGGCCGCCCACGTGCGCCGGGCCTTCGAGCGCTACGCCACGGGGCTCTACTCGCTTGAGAAGGTGGCGCAGCTTTGCGGCGAGGACGGCTTTGCCAGCCGCAAGGGCTCGCGGATCAGCAAGCACGGGATCGAGGGGATCATCAAGAA
>JAGRBM010000421.1 GCA_020434085.1 Chrysiogenia bacterium
GTCTACCCGCCCGTGTGCAAGAAGGGCGGGTAGACCCCGCCCCTACACCTTTTCACGGTACTATCGTGCCGGATAGAAACTGGCTGGACAGCCAGCCGGTTTCTTGATACGATCTCCCCCGCTGGCCGATCCCACTCCTGCGGGAGCGGCTGGCTCTCAGGAAAGCCCCCCGACCGGCGTGCCCGGCACGCGGCGGGGAGGCGCAACGGGCGAGCCGGGTGGCCTTGTCACTCCCCTCAGGCGCCCCGCCGCATCAGGGTCCGCGGCGGGAGAGGGGTGTGAAAAGAAGCCGCAGGGCTCGCCCGGTTTCTTTTTGGGCGCGTTGCGCCCATCCAGTCCCGCTCCCCCGGCCCTCCTTCGCCAAGGCTACGAGGGCCGCCCTCCGAAGTTTCAAGGAAGGAGGGCGGGGGGAGCTGTCCGACGCAGCCAAGGGCGGTGTCGGACTGAGGGGGTTACCCCGGCGGCGATCAGGCTCCGACATTGACGCCGCGCCGGCGCGGCGCATTTTTCGTCCACGTCCACGTGTTGCGTCAATGACCGGTGGGTCTTCTGTTTTCCCGTTCGCCCTGAGGAGGCCCGAAGGGCCGTCTCGAAGGGTTGAACGGGCCTGCGACCCGTCCTTCGAGACGCCGCTTTGCGGCTCCTCAGGACGAACGGAATCGTGGTTCGCGTTGCAGAGGTCGCCTACCGCGCGGCGGCGTTGAGCAGGCGGCCCATCAGGGCGAGGAAGCTGTTGAAGATGGCGCGGGCTTCTTCGTCGCCTTCGCTGAAGGCGCGCTGCATGATCATTCCCACGATCCAGGTCTCGAGCATCTGCACCATCTCGTCGAGCGGCAGCGGGCTCTTGCCGGCAAAATCGCCGACGGCGTCCTCGATGATCTCACGCATGAACTCTCGCTGGCGGTCGCGGTGGAGCAGGTAGCGCTCGCGCAGGGCTTCGTTGTGGTTGGCCGTGCCGACGAGCTCGACCATGAAGGTGGCCAGCGCCTTGTCGCCGATGAGCAGCTCGTACATGTGCTTGGCCGCCGCCGTGAGCCGGGAGAGCGGATCGCCGTCCTTGGGGACGCGGGCCTTGATCTCGGTGTAGATGCGCTCGGCCATCCGGGCCACGGCCGAGACGATGAGCTCTTCCTTGGACGCGAAGTGGTAGTGGAGCAGCCCGCGCGAGACGCCCGCCTCTTCGGCGATGACCTTGATGGAGGCCTTGTCGTAGCCGTAGCGCGCGAAGCACGTGATGGTGGCTTCGAGAATCCGGTCGATGGATTCGAGCTGCGGCTCTTCCTGCGTTTTTGCCGATTTCCCCATGGCGGGTGCAATTATGCTGGTCGCCCAGCCAGTGGGCAAGGGAAAGAGAAACCCATCAATCCCTGCTCCCCCGTTGCCGGGGGAGCTGTGAGCGGAGCGCACTGAGGGGGCGTTGGCAGCAGTTTGCTGCTCCGTTATCAGAGGCTGATCGCCACTTGCGCGACCCCCTCAGCCCGACTCCGCCGTTGGCTACGTCGGACAGCTCCCCCGGCACGGGGGAGCGGGGTCTGTGGGAGCTTTGCTCCTCCTAGAACGCCTCTCCCACATCAAAATACACCGCGAATTCCCCGTCGCTGCCGGCAAAGTCCAGGCGCAGGTTGATGCGGTTCTTGCGGTCCACTTTAAAGCGCAGCCCCCCGCCGGCGGCCCAGCGGATGTGGTCCCACTCGAACCGGTCCACTTCGTGGGTGACCTGTCCCGCCGCGCCGAAGGCCGCGCCGCCGATGAACCACCAGATGGGAAAGCGGTACTCGAGCTGCCCGGCGATCATGTGCCGGTCGCGGTAGCGCCCGCTGAAGATGCCGCGCAGCATCTTGCGGCCGCCGAGCTGCGAAAAGGATTCAAAGGGCGGGTCACCGTCGATGAACTGGGCGAGAAGCTGCACGCCGATGGTGTGGTTCTTTGCCGGCGTGAAGAAGCGGCGCAGGTCGAAGCGGTGGGCCACGTAGTCGGCGTCGCTGCCGAAGGCGCCCTCATAGAAGATGCTCTCGTAGTGGTAGTAACCGCCGGACTCGCTGGCGAAGGGGTGGTCGCGGCTGTCCCAGGTCACGCTTGGCCCGAGGCCCGAGACGATCGCATCGGGGGCTCCGGGCGCAAGGCCCGTGGCAATCAGGCCGCCGGGAAGAAATTCCTCGAGGTGGCTGCGAAAGAACTCGTAGCCCGCGCCGACGCGCAGCTCTTTCCACACGCGGTAGCTGGCAGCCAGGGAGAACTTCGCGCGCGAGCTCTGGTAGTCCTCTTCGAGAATGTCCGGCGCGCGGTTTCCCACGCCCCAGTATTTGAGAGAAAAATTCGAGAAGCTCGCGCGCGCATCGAGCAGCAGCGCATCGTCCATCAGATACAGGCGCGGGCGCAGCGCCGCGTTGAACTGGTTCTCGGCCGTGTAGATGCCCAGCACCTGGATGCTCGATGGACGCGGGTCTTCTTCGCGGTCGCGCATGACGTACATCCACGTCGCCCCGCCGCCAAAACCGGTTTCCGGCGAGTAGAGCAGCACCGGAACGAGAAACCACTCCTCGCCCGAGAGCCGCAGCTTCTCGAAGAGCCCCGGATCCTCGCGCTCGTCCACGTGGGGAACGTCCTGGGCAAACGCGGGCGCGGCGCCGAGCGCCAGAACAAGCGCTGTCATCGCGAGGCGGAGCGCCGCTGCCTTGATACGTGTCATTGGGGAGTCGTTACCCCGCGCGGGTGGGTGGGGCAAGCGGGGGCGATTCGCTTTGGTGCGTCGGTCGGTTACCGTTTGGGGAATTTGAAATAATGGGAACCTGTCTTGTTTCTTTGTCCACGATGTCAACTGCGGCTGAAGAGAACGCCGACGGAAGTCGGGCCGCAGTGGATCTGCTCAAGCTGTGACGGGAGGGCGTTGACGGTGCCGCTGCTTCGTCGCTCATTCGACCGGAAGGCAGTGGGGGCGATCTGGCATGCAGGACGGGCCAGGGGCTTGCCCGCCGGTGCGAAGTGTCCGGGCTGTGCGAAGAGTATGCGGGAGGTTGGCTTTGCGAGCGATGGCAAAAGCGTCGTCCTCGATCTTTGCCGCACTTGTCACCTTATCTGGTTCGACCGGGGTGAATTGATAAGTCTGCCGCGTTTACCCGGTGAGATCGCGGAGGTGGAGCGCAGCCGGGAGATCAGAGAGGAGTTTCAGGAGCGGAAGCGCAGGCGCGATCGCGACACGGTAGATACCTATCTGCAGCGAGGCCCCATGGCAATCGGCGGGGTGCCGACACCCGACGGCGAAGGCCGTTTGAAGCTGCAACGGTTGCCGGAGGGTATTTGGGAGCAGTTGGTGGCGATTCTCGGTGTGCCTGCCGAGATGGGCGTTCAGCCGCTGCGAATCGTACCGTGGCTGACGTGGTCACTGATCGCCCTTTTGCTCGCTGTGAATTTGCTCCTTGGTTTTGATTCGCAGGTGGCCAGAGATTTTGGCCTGATTCCCGCGCTTTGGGATCGACACGGTGGATTCGATTTTCTGAGTTCATTCGTCCTGCATGGTGACCTTCTCCACCTTTTCTTTAACTGCTGTTTCCTGTGGGTTTTTGGCGACAACTGTGAGGACTACCTCGGACGTTGGCTGTTTGGGCTCCTGTTGATTGGCGCTTCCCTGGGAGGATCAATTGCGCACATCGCGGCCTACCCAAATTCTACAATCCCGCTTGTGGGCGCAAGCGGTGCAATATCGGGTGCCATGCTTTTCTATGCGCTGCAGTTTCCGCAAGCGAGACTGGGGCGGGCGTTCCATCTCGGGGCAATCTGGATTCGCTATCCTGCCTGGATTTGGATCGGACTCTGGCTGCTGTTCCAGGTTCTTGCGGCATTCAGGCACGCCGGAGACGGTGAGGCAGGCGTCGCCTACCTCGCGCACATTGGTGGGGCACTGGTGGGTACTTGCTTGTGGCTCGGACTTCGAATTCGTGAGAGAACCGCTGAGGCTCCCTAAACCCGCCCCTTCAGATACGCCTGCCGCCGCTTTTCCGGAAACTTCTCGATGGCATAGCGCAGCATGGTGCGCGGCATGTCCTGGTAGTGTTTTTTGAGAAACGCTTCCTCGGCGGCGCGGTCCATGTTGCCCACTTCGCGCAGCATCCAGCCCACGGCTTTGTGGATGAGGTCGTGCTTGTCGCCCAGAAGAATCTCGGCGATGGCGAGGGTATCGGCGAAGTCGCCCTGGCGGATGAAGGCGAAGGTACCCATGATGGCGACGCGGCGCTTCCACAGGTTCCGCGAGCGCGCCCACATGTAGAGCTGGCTCCGGTCCCGCGAGAGCAGCCAGCCGCCCACGACGTGCGGGGCGCTGGTGTCGACGAGATCCCA
>JAGRBM010000422.1 GCA_020434085.1 Chrysiogenia bacterium
GAAGATTTCTACTACCGAATCCGCGTGTTCGAGATCAACCTGCCCCCGCTTCGCGATCGCGTCGAGGACATTCCGCTTCTGATCGACGCTCTGGTTGCCGAATTCGCCCGCACCCGCGGCAAGCCGGTACATGGCCTGACCGGCAACGCGCTCGAACGCCTGTGCCACTATTCGTGGCCGGGCAATGTGCGCGAGTTACGCAACGCAATCGAGCATGGCTTTGTCACCGTCCGCGGCGACCGGATCACGCTCGAGGATCTTCCCCCCGAGCTGCGCGAGGCGGAGGCCGGCGCGCCCGTGCGCCGGCAGCAGGAACCCAGCGAACGCGACCGCATTGTCTCGGCACTTCGTCACTCCCAGGGCAACCGCACCCGCGCGGCCGAGACCCTGGGCATCAGCCGCGTGACGCTCTGGAAGAAGATCGCCAAGTACGAAATCGACGTCGACGCAATCGCCTGAGCGTACACTGACTTGCCGATCTTACCATTCCCAGCGTTAACCCCTTAACACTCGAGCTTAACGGTTAATGCTCCGCCTTAACCCCGAAACACCCTATGTTCAACGTATAGATCAGGTTGATCCCCAGGTTTGGCGTACAGCGAGACTGTGACCGACTTGCGATGTGCGCCTGCTCACACTTTTTCTCCGCGGCTGGCACCGGAATTGCTTTTCAGTCCAGCGCGGGCGGACAAGGTGAAGACGGCATGACAGCGATTTCGGTGGCGGCAACAGGCTTTGAGACGACACAGCTCCTCGGCGACCCGGGCCGCGGCATTGCTGTTCTGGTTGATCCGCCCGCGAACCCCGGGCCCTGGCTCCTTGAAGCCGCGCGGCAGGACCTGCGCATCCGCCATGTCATCCTCACCGGACAGGTCGATCCAAACCTTCTCGGATATCGAGGGGTTATCGCAGAAACCGGCGCCCAGCTCTACCTGGGCGGACCGCTCGAATGCGACCTGCCCGCGCTGCGGCTCATTGCCGGAGACGTGCTGGAGTTCGGGTGCCTGCGCATCACCATCGAGCATGCCGGCCCCCACGCGGTGCAGCTCTGCCTGAGCTGCACCAACAAATCCGTAAGGGAATGCACTTCAGTATTCACAAACGACGCACCACGTTAACGTAGGTTTGGCACGCGACATGCTTTAGTTAATCGGTAGGACGGCGCTGAAACGAGAGACAACGAATCACCGCCGCCCCCTCGAGACCAGATCACGATTTCGAGGCCGCTAGGATGGAAGCTAAGTCCAGTTCCCCGCCCGATCGACTAGCCCCGTCTTGGCGGCCTCTATTTTTTGGTGCCTTGTATTTTCAGTCCAGACACTAGTTCCGATCGCAGCTTGCCTCACTCCATCCCGGATGCGTACACTTTCCCTGAACGTGCACTGCTGAATCCCACACCCCGACAATCCACCACTTTCTCGGTAGTGACTCGTTTCTGCGGACGGGGACTTTTGGAGTGGTGGTTGTGTCTGCATCAACCCTCAGAGCTGCGCGTGCGGCAACGCGATCGCCCCTCGACCTGAGCGACGAGCGCGAGAGCGAAACCAGCAGCGAACTGGAGCGATTCCATCGCCACCAGGCGGCGCTCTTTGCTCTGGCACGCAGCAACCGCGACGAGCCCCGCACCCTAGACGAGCGATTCGACGAGATCGTTGAAACCGCGGCCCGCACCCTCGAAGTAGAACGCGTGGGTGTCTGGCTGTTTTCCGAAGACCGCACGCAGATCGAGGCACGCGCCTACTTCCGCCTCTCCGCCGGGGAACTCTCCCGCGGGGCGACCCTGCAGGCGGCCGACTACCCCGCCTACTTCAAGGCCCTGGAGACCAACCGGCTCATCGCCGCCCACCACGCGGCGACCGACCCGCGCACCTGCGAGTTTACTGAGAGTTACCTGCGCCCCAATTCGATCAGCGCCATGCTGGATTCCCCCATCGTTCTGGAAGGAAGGATCATGGGAGTCATCTGCCACGAACACGTGGGTGTGGCCCGCCGCTGGCGCATTGACGAGCAGGTACTCGCCGCGTCCTTTGCCGACGTGGCCGCGCTGGCCATGGCAGACTGGCAGCGCGAGCGCGCCGACCAGGAGCACCGAGAGCTCGAACGCAAGATGCACGAAGCGCAGCGCCTCGAGAGCGTGGGCTTTCTCACCAGCAAGATCGCGCACGATTTCAACAACCTGCTGCTTCCCATTTCAGGCTGGGCGGATCTGCTTCTTCTCAACCCCGCAGACGAGGACAACATTCACGAAGGCGCCGGCGTCATCAAGGATGCCGCGCGCCGGGCCAGCGCGCTGGTCAAGGAACTGCTGCGCTACGCCGAGCAGGGCGCGCCCGAATTGGAGCGCATCTCCCTGTGCGAGAGCGTGCAGCAGATCGCCTCGCTGCTGCGGATGCTGGTGCCGGTGATCATCGACCTGCAACTCGACACCTGCGGGCAGGATTTGCCCGTCATGGGCAGTCGAATCCAGCTCCAGCAGATTGCGCTGAACCTGGTGGCCAACTCCGCCCATGCCATCGGCGAGAATCCGGGCACGATCCAGGTTTCCTGGCGTCAGGCAGGCGCTCCGCTGAGTCTGCCCGCCGATCTCTCCGAGGAGTCACAAAAGGCGCTCACCAGCGGCCCGGTGGCCCTGCTCGAAGTGCGCGACGATGGATGCGGGATGGACGAGCAGACGCGCCGTTCGGTGTTCACGCCGTTCTTTACGACCAAGGGAAGCGGCCACGGGCTGGGCCTTGCCGCCGTCGCCGGCATCGTCGAAGCCCACCACGGCGCCATTACGTGTCGCAGCACGCCCGGACAGGGCACGACCTTCAGCGTGTATCTTCCGATGGCGCAGTAGCATCGGCCTCGATCTCGTAGACTTTCACCGGATAGTGAATGCCCTTGACCTGGATCTCGCCGCGCGGGGTGCAGGCGATCTCGTCATGGACGAGCCCCCACGTGGCGTGGGAGATGAGCACCTTGCCCGGCGTGCACTGGGATTCGAGCCGCGCGGCCAGGTTCACCTGTGTCCCAATGGCCGTGTAGTCCATGCGCCCCTCCGAGCCGAAGTCGCCGACCGTGGCCGCGCCGGTGTTGATGCCCACGCGAATCTCGAAGGGAGTCTGGATTCCGCTCTCGTACCATTTCTTCGAGAGCTCCCCCATTCTGGCCTGCATGGCAAGCGCCATGCGCACTGCGCGCAGCGCCTGTTCCTTTTCTTCCATGGGCTCGGGCGCACCGAAGAAGATGACCACCGCGTCGCCCACGAACTTGTCGATCGTGCCCCCAAAGCTCTCGGCAATGTCGGACATCTCCGTGAGGTATTCGTTGAGCAGCTCGGAGAGCTTTTCCGACTCGAGCTGGTCGGCCGTCTCGGTAAAGCCACGGATGTCGGAGAAGAACAGGGTGAGCGTGCGGCGCACGTAGCGTTCTTTCTCGCTGTAACGACCATCGAGGATCTGATCGGCAAGCTGCGCGGGCACGTAGCGACGGATCATGTCCATGGCGTGGGAGAGCTGCTGCTGGGCGCGCGCCAGGTCGTCCTCGCGGCGGTGCCAGCGGTGAAAAATGTAACCGAAGGCGCTGGCGCTGACGACGCATCCGCCGATGGCCCCGATCCACGTGCGCACCAGCCAGGCCGCGTCGGGCTGGACCATACCCGCGCCGCCGGCAACGAGCGTCCGGTATACCGGCGCATAGGGGATCACGCCGTGATAGGCCGCCACGTCGGCGCCGATCAACGATCCGAAGCACAGAACCGAACTCACAAGAGTCGGCGTCCACCCGAAGATCAGCACCCCGCCGATCAGGCCGCCGATCGTCGCAAAACCCAGAAAATACGTGGTCGTAGGTCCCCACCCATAACAGAGCATCGATGTGGTGAGCGCATAGAGAGTGCAGGCTGCAAAAGGGAAGAAGTCGCTGTCGGGCCAGACCTTGCGCAGTGCCAGTGCGAGCAACGTGAGCACAACCCAGCCGCGGATGATCCAGGTCAGACATTCCGCAACCAGCAGGGTGAAATCCCAGACCGCGGTGGCCTCGTGCGGGCGCGACATGATTTCCTGGTACCACACGTAGTGGCCCACGGAGAGAAGCGGCCAGAGCAGCAGGGTAAGGAAGAGACAGCGATCGGCCTGGCTTCGCTCGAGGGGATTGCCCACCCACTCGAAGAAGCGCGACAGTGGGTTTTCCCGGCTCGCTGGAGATTCACTCAAGACTTCACACTTCCCATCCCCGCAAGAAGTGTAGCCGCAAGGGGCGCGTGCGTCTTGCGCGCAGGTGGATGCGGTTTACTCGCTGCAGGAGAGTACGGCGCCAAGCGCTTTTGCAGCGCCCTTCAGGCGGTGGCTCACCTCGCCCACGGGCAGGGAGAGTTCCTGCTCATAGCGCACGTCGCTCTCGCCCAGCACTTTGAGATGCAGGGTGCGCTCGATGCCCTCGCCCCGGTAGCTGCCAGTGAGCAGTTCCTCGCCCTTGGAGAGCCTGGCGGCAACGCGCAGGCATTCGTCGCTCTTGCAGAGCGCGGCCTTGTC
Source organism: Chrysiogenia bacterium (assembly GCA_020434085.1). Taxonomy (NCBI): domain Bacteria; kingdom Pseudomonadati; phylum Chrysiogenota; class Chrysiogenia; species Chrysiogenia bacterium. The sequence goes on from JAGRBM010000422.1 coordinate 4,515, forward strand.
CTTGCTCAGGCTCACCTCGCGCACGCGCGCGCACTTGTTTTCCAGCAGGTCGTAGAGCAGCAGGGTCTGGAGGGCGCCGGCGAATTCGGCGCCCTGCTCATTCGCATCGAAGGGAATGTAGGCCAGCGGGCGGCCGGTCTTTTCAGAGGGCGCGCGCACCGGTTCGTGATAGCGCGCGGCCAGCGCCACGATGCGCCGCTCTTCGGCGCCGGCCACCATGACGCGGGTTTCCTTGGCCTCGATGAGCTGGTTGGCGAGTTCAAGCGCCACTGCGCGCGCCAGCTCGCCGCGCACCTGCTCCTCGTCTCCAAAGAGCGCGTCCTTGTAGTAGGGCCAGGGAGCGCTAGTTGCCGTCGTGCTCGCTTCTTTTCCGGTGAGCACCGCGCGCACCTTCTCGGGAGTTCCGGCCGCGCCAAGCGCGCCGCTCATCGTCACCTTGAGCGTCGCTTCAACCTTGGGCGCGTCCGCGGGCAGGACGACAAAGCCGCCCTGGGAGAGCGCAGTCTCAAGCTCGCTCTTCAGGCGCGAGGCAAACTGCCCCACCCCTGCGCGCTCACCCTCGGCGCGCGCGTCCTTGTCGGCGACCGCCACGGAGATTGCCAGCCCGCCCGAGGGCAGGCGCTCATTGGTAAAGATCGGGACCCCGCGCACCCCCGCACAGGCGGAGACAAGCGCGGCGAAAATAACTGCAACGGCAATGTGCTTCTTCATAGGTGGCAATGATGCGGCAAACCGGCGAGCGGGGCAAGTGCCCGGCTA
>JAGRBM010000423.1 GCA_020434085.1 Chrysiogenia bacterium
CGTCCGGGGCCAATTGACTGAACTGCGCGCCGCTGATTTGCGTTTTACGCCCTCCGAAGCCGCCGGTTTCCTCAACCAGGCGATGGGCCTCAACCTCTCATCAGGTGACATCGCCGCGCTGGAAACCCGCACCGAAGGCTGGGTTGCCGGCCTGCAGATGGCGGCCCTCTCCATGCAGGGGCGGGCCGACACCGCTGGTTTTATCCAGGCTTTTACCGGCAGCCACCGTTTTGTGCTGGCCTATCTGGCAGAAGAGGGGCTTCATCAGCAGCCTGAACGAGTCCGCCGCTTCTTGCTGCAGACCTCTATCCTGGAGCGGTTATGTGGTCCGCTGTGCGATGCAGTTACCGAGCAAGAAGATGGAAGAGGGATGCTGGAGATGCTGGAACGGGAGAACCTGTTCGTTGTTCCGTTGGATGACAAGCGCCATTGGTTTCGATACCACCACCTTTTTGCTGATGTACTCCGGGCGCGTTCGATGGAGGAACTCTCCGGCCAGCTACCTGCCCTGCACTTGCGGGCGAGCGAATGGTACGAGCGACACGGTTCGCCGGCTGATGCGGTCCGCCATGCGCTTGCCGCTGCCGATTTCGGACGGGCGGCGGGCCTGATCGAGCTGGCCTGGCCGGCGATGGATGAGAATTTTCAGACCGCCACCTGGCTGAGTTGGGCGAAGGCCCTGCCGGAGGAGACCGCCCGTACCCGGCCAGTGCTCCTCGTGGGGATTGCCTGGGCGCTGCTGAGCGGCGGCGAGATGGAAGCCGGCGAAGCTCGGCTTCGGGAGGCCGAACGATGGCTGGATGGCGCGGAAGAAAGCCCATCGGGAGAAATGGCCGTAGTGGACGAAGAGCAATTTCGGTTTCTGCCTTCGTCGATCGCCACCGCCCGCGCCTACCACGCGCAAGCGCTCGGGAATTTGCCGGGTGCCGTGAAGTACGCCCGGCAGGCACTCCGCTTGTTGCCCGAGGAAGACCACCTCAGGCGCGGGCCAGCCGCTGCGCTCCTGGGGCTTGCCTCCTGGGCGCATGGTGATCTGGAGGCCGCCCACCGGGCTATTGCCGAAGCTATGGCCAATTTTCAGAAGACAGGCAGCCTCTCTTTCGCCATCAGTGGCACCTACGGTCTGGCGGACATCAGGATCGCACAGGGCCGGCTCCGCGAGGCCGTAAACATCTACGAGCGGTCATTGCAACTGGCAACGGGGGAGGGCAAGCCCATCCTGCGGGGAACCGCCGACCTGTATCTGGGATTGGGTGATTTGCGCCGGGAGCGAGGCGATTTGAACGCTGCCGCCGAGTATCTGCTGAGAAGCGAGGAATTGGGCGAACAGGCGGCCCTGCCGGATTGGCCGCATCGCTTTTGCCTGGCCCGCGCCCGGTTGGAGGAAGCCCGGGGAAACCTGGACGTCGCGCTCGGCCTGCTCGACGAGGCGGAACGGCTGTATTACCGAAGTCCCGTACCGGATGTTCGTCCCATAGCGGCGCTGAAAGCGCGGTTGTGGATCAGGCAGTACCGGTTAGCTGAGGCACTGGATTGGGCGCGGGAGCGGGGCCTGTCTATTGAGGATGAACTCAGCTATCTGCGGGAGTTCGAGCACATCATGTTGGCGAGAATACGCATTGCCCAGTATAAAACCAATCGGGCAGATCGCTCCATTCAAGAAGCAACAGAACTCCTGGATCGCCTCCTGAAAGCTGCGGAAGAAGGAGGAAGAATGGGGAACGTGATCGAAATCGTAATGCTGCAGGCCCTCGCTCAAGAGGTGCAAGGCAATCTCCTTCTGGCGCTCGTGCCCCTGGAGCGGGCCCTGGCCCTGGCCGAACCCGAGGGGTACGTCCGCATCTTTGCGGATGAAGGGCCGCCGATGGCCCGGCTATTGTCCGAAGCCGCTGCCCAGGGGATACTGCCGGGTTATGCCGGCAGGTTGCTGTCTGCATTGGGCGTGGAAGGCCGTGAGGCCATAGAGCAGCCTTATTTATCTCCACCCCGGACTCCTTCCGCCCAACCCCTTGTCGAGCCGTTGAGCGAACGCGAGCTGGAAATCCTGCAACTCATCGCCCGGGGCCTCTCGAACCGGGAGATCAGCGAGCGGCTTTTCCTCGCCCTGAGCACGGTGAAAGGGCACAACCGGAATATCTTCGGCAAACTGGAGGTGCAGCGGCGCACGGAGGCGGTGGCGCGAGCGCGGGAGTTGGGGTTGTTGTAGGGGGCGGTGTCAAAGTCGGAAGTGGGAAGTGGGAAATCCGAAAGCTGGACATTCGGAGTCCATTTCGCACTTTGCATTTCGCATTTCGCATTTCGCACTTCGCATTTCGCACTTCGCATTTCGCACTTTGCATTTCGCACTTCGCATTTCGCACTTCGCACTTCGCACTTCGTATTTCGCACTTCGCATTTCGCACAGCAATACCTCAAAACAGTACTTTAGTAGGTTTACAGCAATACCGTTTGGC
>JAGRBM010000424.1 GCA_020434085.1 Chrysiogenia bacterium
ATCTTCGACTTGAAGCCCGACGACATCTTCTGGTGCACCGCCGACATCGGCTGGATCACCGGACACAGCTACGTGGTCTACGGTGCGCTGGCCAACGGCGTGACGACCGTGATGTATGAGGGCGCGCCCGACTATCCCGACAAGGACCGCTTCTGGAACATCATCCAGAAGCTTCGCCCGACGATTTTCTACACCGCGCCCACGGCCATTCGCGCCTTCATCAAGTGGGGCGATGAATACGTGCGCGGCCGCGATCTCTCGAGCCTGCGCCTGCTGGGAACGGTGGGCGAGCCCATCAATCCCGAGGCCTGGATCTGGTACCATCGCAAGATCGGAAGCGGCGCGTGTCCCATCGTCGATACCTGGTGGCAGACCGAGACCGGCGGCATCATGATCTCGCCCATGCCCGGCGCCATTCCCACAAAGCCGGGCTCGTGCACCAAGCCCTTCTTCGGCGTCGACGCCGACATCTTCGACGAGCAGGGCAACCCCTGCGCGCCCGGAGAGGGCGGCTACCTGGTCATCAAGAAGCCCTGGCCGGGCATGATGCTGGGCGTGTGGGGCGACGAGCAGCGCTACAAGGACACCTACTGGAGCAAGTTCGGCCCGGAGATCTACTTCCCCGGTGACGGCGCCTACAAGGACAAGGACGGCTACTTCTGGGTCGTGGGCCGCATCGACGACGTGGTGAACATCTCGGGCCACCGCCTGGGCACCGCCGAGGTCGAGAGCGCGCTGGTCTCCCACCCGAAGGTGGCCGAGGCCGCCGTGGTCGGAAAACCCCATGAGCTCAAGGGCCAGTGCATCGAGGCCTTCGTGAGCCTGACGGCGGGCACCGAGCCCAGCCACGAGCTGGCCGACGAGCTCAAGGCCCACGTGGCCAAGGAAATCGGCGCCCTGGCGCGGCCCGAGGCCATTCGCTTTACCCAGGCGCTTCCCAAGACGCGTTCGGGTAAAATCATGCGCCGGCTCTTGCGCGACATCGCCGCGGGCAAGGAAACCCAGGGCGATACCACTACGCTCGAAGACGCGGGCGTCCTGGCAAGCATTCGCGCAACGGACGAAGACTAGTTTTGCAGGCGGGGCAGAGGAGCGAGCCCAATGGCAGGCGCAGAAGAACTCAAGGGCGCGCGCCCGGAAAAGCGCGTCGAAGCAGAACCCTGGAGCCCGAACACCACGTACTGGGGTACCTTCGTGCTCGGCGTCGTTGCCGCTGTTGCCGGTGAGAGCGTCATCCGGCACCTGGGCATCTGGGCGAGTGCGGGCCTGGGGCTCGCGTTCCTCTTCTTCGTGGGCTTTCTCACCAGGTGGGCAGTGAGCCGCCTGCACGAGGGCGAGTACGAGGGCAAGGACAAGCGCCTGGCGCTGCACGAGGGCGCCGGCTTCTTCGGCGTCTTCGCCGGCCTGCTCGTCGGCGGGCTCAGCGTGGCGCTCCTGATCTAGCGGCAAGCCCGGCGGAACGTAACAGTCATAAAAAGGCGGCCCATGCGGGCCGCCTTTTCCATGTTCCGCCGCGCACTTGCCCGTGCTAAACTTCTACCCGGTTCGGCAACCTTGCGTCGCGGTCACCCGGCACCCAGCCGGGTAGGGGAACCGAGCGAGAAGCCACAAATTACATTTTGCATCAGGGGACGCTCGGAATGAGAAGACCGGAACGGCGCACGAGTGCGCGTGCAATGACGCGGATGCTTGCAGTGGCATTGACGATATTCTCGGCGCAGGCCTGCGCCACCTATGAAACCAGCATCCGCAGCGGCAGCACCAAGACCAGCCGCGAGGTGATCGCGCCGAAGATTACCCGCGATTCCTACGAGTTCGATATCTCCCGGAATGTGGTCTACGGCGGCACGACTATCACGGACATCACCCTCACGCTCAAGGAGAACATGCGCGGCCCCATGGAGGACGTGAAGACCTGGGAGTGGCGCTGCGTCCAGACCGAGTGGAATCCGGGATTGCCCCTTCTTGGCGTAGCAGGTGCTGCGCTCACACCCGCCTTCATGCTGATCGAGGCGATGGAGGGCGGAAAATCCATCATCGGTGACATGTGGGACACGATTTTTTCCGGACACCAGCAGGGAGCGAGCACGCAGGGGCCCTGGATCATCGGAAAGGACACGACCCAGGACGTCCCCGCTACGACCGGGGGCTGCAAGCTCGGCGATCCGCGCCACGTCACTCCCACCGACGAGATCTGGCGCACGACCCGTCCGGCCTCGGGCGAGAAGATTCTGATCGAAGTGAGCGCAAAGCCTGAAGGAATTCTCGATGCGAGCGCCGTGGCGAAGGAACTCTCCACCAACGCGAGCGGCGAGGCGAAGTTCTCCATGGTGGAACTCTACAAGGCCATGAAGGGCCCGCCCTCGGAAGTGCGGATCCTCTTCAAGCCTGCGAATGCGCCCGAGCTTGCCAAGCTCCGCGTGGACGATGGCAGCTCGCCCACGACCCTCTATGGCGTCGTGCAGGAGATCAAGTTCCAGGAACGCGAGCGCAGCTTCGAGAAAACCCACGAGGAGTCCCTCAAGGAACTGCTCAGTCTCAAGCAGACCTACGAAAAAGAACTCAAGCGCGGTGAGTTCGAGGGGCGGGTTGCCTACAACGACCGCATTGCCGAAGTGCGCCGCCAGAACCTCGCCAACATCGACAACCTCTCCCAGAACCTGCGCAGCACGGTTCGGCTGGGCACTTACGACCCCGATGCTTTTATCTTCCCGCTGGAGTTCAGCAGCGACCTTTCGCCGATTGCGAAAAACCGCAAGTACGTGGCCAAGGTGCCGCTGCAGGTCGCCAAGCAGGTCAAGGAAGACCAGAGCGAGTTCCGTTTCCGGCCTTTTGTCGATTCAAACTCCGCCCTTGAAGTGGCGATTGCCGGTGGTGTGATCGAGAACCGTCGCACGGGAGAGAGCTACGAAGTCTCCTGGTATGCAGAAGGCGGCAAGCTTCCCCAGCGCATGGCGAGCATGAAACTTGGTAGTGGCACGCCCCAGGGCGTGGCGATCTATCCGTTCCGTGCCAGCGGCGGGGCTGAGGAAGCCTTCGCCGAGGCGATCACTTCGCTCTTTGGAACGAGCCTCTCGGGCCAGTCCAAGTGCGTGCGCATCGTGGGCGAGGACGTGATCGAGGATCTGGCCAAGCAGATGGCCCTCGAACAGCAGTGCGGCACCGAGTCCTGCCAGATCGACTTGGCCTCGGCGGCCAAGGCGGAGTTCATGATCCGCGGCGACCTAACCAAGCTCAACAAAAAGTATTACCTGACGGCCACGCTCATCGACCTGGCGACCAAGGAAACCCTTGGCTCCAACAAGGTGGAATCGAGCGAAGCGCAGATCGCCGAGAAGGCCGACCAGCTCGCCAGTGCGATCTCGGGAACGATCGGCTGTAAGTAGCGATCAACCTATGGAACACGACAGGGCGGCCCCCTCCGAACCGGAGCGGGTCGCTCTTTGTCTTTGGCGTCGGGACATCCCTTGGGGCCCGGGGCGTTGTATGGTAGCCCTGATAAGGACATGCCAGGCAGATGCTGCGTTCGCAGCGGAAAGGATTCCAATGAGCGAACACGTCTACAAACACATTGAGGTAACCGGCTCCTCGCCCAAGAGCATCGAGGCCGCCATCGAGCGCGCGCTGGACGTTGCGTCCAAGAGCGTCAAGAACATGCGCTGGTTCGAGGTGACCGAAACCCGCGGGCACATCGTCGACCAGAAGGTCGGCCACTACCAGGTTACGCTGAAGATCGGGTTCACGATCGAAGGCAGCTGACGCAAATTGAGACGATTGTTGCGGCTCCCCCCGGATGCGGGTGGGAGCCGCTTTTCTTTGGGATCCGCGAACGCGAAAAAAACGCACCGATTGCTTGTCAAATCGGACAAGTTCGGTTGCGCCCGGGCGCAACCGGCAGTACGATGCGCCAATCAAAACAATCCCGAAAGGGCGAAATCCCGGCCGAGGCAATTTTGGGTCAGGGACGGAGGAGGACTCGTATGAAGATTGGAAAGCTCAAGTATCTGGTGATCGCGGCTGTCGCGACGACATTCATGGGTTGCGCGGCCGGTGTCGCGCCGGTCAACGGCGGTTGGTACACCAACGTGCATGGCCCGGTGACGGCCACCACCAACACGGCCGGTGCCAAGAGCGGCAAGGCCTGCGCCACGAGCATCCTGGGCGTCGTCGCGACCGGCGACGCGTCCATCGAGGAAGCCAAGAAGGCCGGCGGCATCACCAAGGTGACGAACGTCGACTACCACACCACCTCGGTGCTGGGTCTGTTCGCGGAGTTCTGCACCATCGCCCACGGCGAATAATTGCAGTAATTCGATTCCAAAAAAGGGCGGCCCTTTCGGGCCGCCCTTTTTCTTTGCGCTGAATCTTGTGAGGCCTAGAAGAGCGGCTCGTAGCTGAGCACCCCGCCGCTCGTCGTGAGCGGCGAGAAGTCTCCGGCGAAGGCCTCGGGCATGATGTCGGCCACGTCCTGGGGGCTCCATCCGCCGTTCTTGTGGAGGCTGCGAACCGGGCGCGGCAGGCTGAAGAGAATGATCTCGTTGCCGCGCACGCAGAAGACCTGGCCGGTAATCTTGCGCTCGCCGGCATCATCGCTTCCCAGGTAACAGCACAGCGGGGCGATCTGCTTGGGGTCCATCTTCTTGAGGTTTTCAAGGCGCTTGTTGTCGGGATCGTCGCCGCCGGGAATCGACTGGGTAAGGCGCGTCCACGCAAAGGGCGCCACGCAGTTGACGCGCACGCCGAACTTCTCCATGTCCAGGGCCGCGTTGCGTGAAAAACCGACGATGCCCAGCTTGGCCGCGCCGTAGTTGGTCTGGCCGTAATTGCCGAGAAGCCCCGAGGTGCTGGTGAAGTTGATCACCGAGCCCCCGCCCTGGTCGCGGAAGGTCTGCACCGCCGCGCGGGTCGTGTTGAAGGTGCCCTTGAGGTGCACCGCGATGACGGCGTCCCATTCCTCTTCGGTCATGCGGTGAAAGATGCGGTCGCGCAGGATGCCCGCGTTGTTCACCACGATGTCGAGACGACCGAACTCATCGACGGCCTGGCGTACCATTTCATTGGCATCGTCAAAGCTCGCGACGCTGCCATAGTTCGAAGCGGCCTTGCCGCCCTTGGCCTTGATCTCGTCGACCACCTGGTCGGCGAGCTTGGTTTCCTTGCCCTCGCCGCCGATGTCGGCTCCCAGATCGTTGACGATCACGGCCGCGCCCTGCTCGGCCATCATGAGGGCGATTTCCTTGCCGATTCCCCGGCCCGAGCCGGTGATGATTGCTACCTTGCCTTTGAGCATGTTTCTCTCCTGCGAAAAGTGTCAGCGCGGAAACGCGCGCGGTAGGCGGGGCGGAAAAACGCCCCCGGCGCGGGCCGTCGCTGCGGATTACGTGCGCGTGCCTTCGTACCTGATTCCCGGGGCGCCCGCAAGACGCTCCCAGAGCAGCGCGCCCTCGATGCCCATTCCCGCCAGCAGCATCAGCCGGTGCAGGGCCAGCGCGGCAGCGGGCGCGATCTCCAGCAGGCGGTGCTGGATCTGTTCGGCATTTCCCGCAAGGCCCGGCGCCAGCGCGCACAGCGGCACGTAGAGCAGGCAGGGGGCAAGCAATAGCCAGCGCGAGAGCGCAGACGGGCGCCGCTCCCCTTTGGGGATGAGCGCAAGCGCCGCGCACCCGAAGAAGAGCGCCCAGGCGATGAGGCTCGCATTGCCGGGATGGAGCATGAGCTCGCGCCCGAATTCCAGCGCGCCGGCCGGGCCGTGCCAGAGACCGCCGAGCTCGGCGGTGACGGGCAGCAGCCGCGGCGCGATGCCCGGGAATGCCAGTTCTGCCGCGCCCACGGCGGCAAGCGGCAGGGCAATGAGCGCGCTGCCCGCCCACAGGGGCGCGGCGCGCGCGCCGCTTTGGATCGAGACGAGCGCGCTCAGCGGCAGCAACAGCGCCCATGATTGCTTTCCAAGAAAGGGCGCCGCGCACGCGAGCAACGCGGCCAGCAGGTAGCGCCGCGCGCCGGAGTCTTCCTCATCCTTCCCTTTTTCAACGAGCAGCAGCAGGCAGGCATAAAGCGCGGCGAGCAGCGGGCTCGCCCCGCCCGAGGCGGCGCCAGCCTGCGCATCGGCAAGTTGTCCCGGAAGCAGCGCGACGAGTGCAATGAGGAAGATCCCGCCCTCGACCGGGCGGCGGCGGGTTTCCATCCAGAGAATCCACAGCGCGCACAGATAACCCGAGAGCGAAGCCAGCGAGAGCAGGCGCTCGTCGAAGCCCCCGGCGGCGCGGCCCATGAGCCCTGCAAGGGCCGATGCAAGCGGCGATTCGGGCACGGCGGGGAGCAGGTCATTGGCGCCGCGCATCGCCCACGCTCCGGTGGAGAGAACCTTGGCGGCAAAGACCACCTCGATGCGGCTGGTGTTCGCCGCCAGCGGCACGCGCAGCGCCAGCACGACGGTGATGCCCAGCAACACGAAGATCGCCAGCGCGGCGAGAACTTCAGCCGGGTAACGCCTTCCCGGCGGCGCCGGGGGCAGGGCGCGCGCGCCAAGCAGGTGCGCGCGCAGACCGAAGACCAGGCCGGTCAGCAGCGCCAGCAGCAGCCAGGGAACCATCGCGCCTGCTGCGCCGGGGAGCGCGAAGAGCAGGGGGGCGGTGACGGTGCCTGAGACAAAGAGCCCCAGCGCCGGTGCCAGCGCCGCGCCGCGCGAGCGCGCGCCCGCCCAGTGGGCAAGGGCCAGCCCGGCAAGCGGCGTCAGCGTGAGCGCGCCGCCAAGCCACAGCACAAGGCGCAGCACGAAGAGCCACTCGCTCACCGCTGCGCCTCCACCTGCCGGGAAAAGCCCGGCCAGTAATCGGGAATCGGCGCGCCCGGGTCGCGCCAGGAATAGGCATCGCCGCGATCGCACTGATAGATGATCGCATCGAGCTGCGCGGCGCTCTGACCATCGAGGCCCGCTTCGCAGTCTTTGAGCCACAGTCGCTCGGTGCGCCGGGGGTAGAGCTCGTAGGCAAGGATCTCGCTCTCAAGGAGGTCCTGGTAATCGGATTCGCCCACCTGCACCGCCAGGGCAACGGGCCCGCTGCCCGCCGGCGCATCGCGCAGAAGCCTAGGAATGTTGAGCCGCAGGCTGCGCGATTCGTGGATCGCCATGCGGCGCGCCTCGAAGCTGCCCGCGCCGAGCGTCTGGTCCCAGGAGAGCAGCAGCGTGCTCACCGGCAGCGCCGCCACTCCGACGAGCGCGCCCACCGTGACGCCAATCCGCAGGAGCTGGCGCGCCCCCGCGCCCGGCCGGGCGTCCTTGCCGACTTCTTCACCAAAGGACGCGGGAAAGGCCCAGCCCACAAAGGAAGTACGCCGCAGGGTGAAGATCGTATAGGAAAGCCCGCTCAGCACGCTGAGCGCAAAGCCCACATAGGCCAGCGCCGCCTCGATCTCCGAGGTCGCCATCATCTGGTCGCGCCGCGCCCCCAGCCACACCCAGGGGATGAAACAGAAGATGCTCAGGCTTAAAAGCCAGATGTTGGTCAGGAGGGCGCGCATGGTGTGGGGAAGTGTAGCTGGAAGGGGATTGACATTCGAGCGGCACTGGAGGGGATTCGTCCACGTCCACGTCCACGTCCACGTCCACGTCCACGTCCACGTCCACGTCCACGGACGCTTCGCGTCTTCATTGTTTGTCGTGGACGAAATTCCCTGCTCCCCCTTCGGGGGAGCTGTCGCCGCAAGTGACTGAGGGGGTTGCGCAGACGGCGATCAGCTTTGCAGCGTGCTGGTACCAGCACCCCCTCAGCCCGGCGTTGCCGGACAGCTCCCCCGAAGGGGGAGCAGGGATTGACATGCCCTCATTGAACCCCGCTCACCCAGCTCCTTGCTCCCCCTTTGGAGGCTCGGGTATAGACCCCACTCGCGCAGGGCGGGCCGGGCCTGCCGCGCGCAATTTCCTTCGGAGCACACATCGCAATGGCTGGAATCACTGGCTACGGACTGCACTTTGCGGCTTATCGGTTGCCGCACGAGAAGATCGCCTCGGCCTGGGAAGGCCGCTCGGCCAAGGGGGAGAAGGCGGTGGCCTGCGCCGATGAGGACGCGCTCACCTTTGCCTCGGACGCCGCGGCCGACCTGATGGGCGAGGCCGATGCCTCGGCCTTCGGCGGGATCTTCTTCGCCTCGACCACTTCGCCGTTCTCCGAGAAATCCTCGGCGGCCTTTCTCGCCCACTGCTACCGCCTGCCCAAGGGCGCGCTCACCGGTGATTTTGCGGGTACCCGACGCGCGGCCTCGACGGCGGTGAAGGCCGCCCTCGACGCGGTAAGGGCCGGCAGTGCCGACAACATCATCGTGACGGCCGGCGACGCGCGCACGGCCGAGCCCGGCGGGCCCCTTGAGCAGGTGACCGGCGACGGGGGCGCGGCGCTGTGTATCGGCAGCAAGAACGTCGTGGCCGAGATCCTCGGCGCGGCCAGCGTTTCCGAGAACACCTACGACGAATACCGCGTGGCCGGCGATGACTTCGTGAACGCCGGCGACCAGCGTTTTGCCATGGGACACAACTTCGTGCCGGCGGTGAGCGAGGCCATCACGCAGGCGCTCGCCAGTGCGAAGGTTGCCGCCGGTGACATCGCCTGGACCGCCATCGGCGCCGACAATGCCAAGGTGCTCGCTGCCGTGGCCAAGAAGACGGGTCTCAAGCCCGACTCGCTGCTGCCCGCCTACCTCAATGAAGTGGGGTATCTTGGCGCGCCCCAGCCGCTCGTGACGCTGGCGCAGGCCCTCGAGAAGGCCAAGCCCGGCGAGAAGATCCTCTGGGTCGCCTACGGCGACGGGGCCGATGCCTACGTGCTCGAAGTGACCGAGGAAGTGAAGAAGATACAGGGCTCCAAGGTCGAAGCCGCGCTGGCCGACAAGCGCCCGATGAAGAGCTATGAGAAGTATCTCAAATTCCGCGGCGTCTTCAAGCTCGAGACCCCCGGTCCCGAAGAGACGCCCGTCCTGCACTGGAACGAGCGCGAGTGGAACCTCCCGCTCATGGCCGACAAGTGCCCCGACTGCGAGCTCGTCTACTTCCCGCCCCAGGCGCTTTGCATGCGGTGCGGATCGCGCGCGGTGAAGATCCGGGTGCCCATTTCCCGTCGGGGCAAGATCTTCACCTATACCAAGGATTACCTGGTTGCCAATCCCGACTCCCCGCAGATGACCTGCGTGGTGACGGCAGAGAACGGCGCGCGGCTGTTTTTACAGGGAACCGACTTCGAGGAAGCCGACGTGGACATCGACGTCCCGGTGGAGTTCGCCCTGCGGCGGCTCCACGACGGCGGCGAGTTCCCGGTGTATTATTGGAAGTGCCGCCCTGCGGCCCGCTAGGAAGGTTTAACCACGGATGAACACAGATGAACACGGATACAAGGCAGGATTGATTCAGGCCTTCTGATCTGTGTCCATCCGTGGCCATCTGTGGTTCCATTCCGATAGAGGATTTAAGTCATGGCAGGTTCAATCAAGGACAAGGTCGCGATCGTTGGCGCCGGGTGCGTGAAGTTCGGCGACAATTTCGAGCGCAGCTACACGGACATGGCCACCGAGGCCGGTCTGCTGGCGATGAAGGACGCAGGCATCGAGTCCGACCGCATCGAGGCGGCGTGGCTGGGCACCTACCTGCCCAACAACGGGCTGGGAAAAGCGGGCTCGTCCATCTCGGATCCGCTGCACCTCTACGGCATTCCCATCACCCGCGTCGAGAACTACTGCGCCACGGGCACCGATGCCTTCCGCAACGCGGCCATTGCGGTTGCTTCGGGCATGTATGACGTCGTCCTGGTGCTGGGATGCGAGAAAATGAAGGACCGCGCCGCCCGCGGCATCCCGCGCGTGGAACACCCCTCCATCGGCAAGGGCACCAGCGCCCCGGCGCTGTTTGCGCTGGCAGCCAATCGCTACATGAAGGAATTCGGCATGACCCGCGAGACGCTGGCCAAGGTAGCGGTGAAGAACCACTACAACGGCGCGCGCAACAAGCTCGCCCACATGCAGAAGGAAGTGACCGAGGATCAGGTGCTCAGCGCGCCGATGATCTCGTATCCCTTCGGGCTCTTCGACTGCTGCCCCACGACCGACGGCGCCGCGGCGCTGATCCTGTGCAAGGCGGAGATTGCGAAGCAATTCCGCGACGACCCGGTGCTCGTCAAGGGCGTGGGGCTCGCCGCCTATTCGCACAAGCCCTACTACGACCCGACTTTTGATTATCTGGGATTCCTCTCCACGCAGAAGGCGGCGTCCATGGCCTACGAAATGGCGGGGGTGAAAGACCCGGCCAAGGAAATCGACCTGGCCGAGGTGCACGACTGTTTTACCTGGACCGAGATCACCAACTACGAGGACCTTGGATTCTGCAAGAAGGGCGAGGGCCGCCACCTCATCGAGGAGGGCCGCACCGCGCTCACCGGTGACATCCCGGTCAATCCCTCGGGCGGTCTCAAGAGTTTTGGCCACCCCATCGGGGCCTCGGGTGTGCGGATGCTCTACGAAGTGACCACCCAGCTTCGCGGCCAGGGCGGCGAGCGTCAGGTAAAGGACGCCAGGCTCGGCCTCGCGCACAACGTCGGCGGCCCGGGCGCGGTCTCCTGCGTGAGTGTGCTGGGGCGGGCTGACTAAAAGAAGCATCCGTCGCCTGGTTTCCCCTCCGGGGGAGCTGTCGCCACAGGCGACTGAGGGGGATGCGCAGACGGCGACCAGGCCTCTGAAGCGAGTGCCGGTACCGGCACCCCCTCAGTCCTCCTCCGCAAAGCTCCGTCGGACAGCTCCCCCGGTGGGGGAGCAGGGGCGGTGCTCACGCTCCCCCGACACAAACACGTCACACAGAACCATCACGCGGGGCGGGGGCAAACCCTCGCCCCGTTTGCGTCGAGCGGCTAGGATGCCGCCCGTCGGCGCGCGTGAGCGCGTCTTGCCCACGGAGACAAGTGCTTATGACTCCCCAGAACCTCTTCAAGTTCATTCTGCCGGTTCTTGCCGCCCTTGTGCTCGGCGCCTGCGGCGGCGCGGCGAAGACCGCCGTGCCCGCAAAGAGCGCCGCGCCCGCGCGCGCGCCGGCGGCGGCCAACGACATCCCGATCGCCGTCTACGGCCTCAAGGAAACCCTCTGGGTGAGCGCAAAGATGGACGACGTCGAGGAGATCTGGGTCGGCGTGCTCGAGAAAAAACTCGATGCCGCGGGCTTTCGCGTGGTGCGTCCCTACGAGGACCGCGCCGCGGAGCCCCAGCTCTGGGTGCGCATTCATCTCGATGGCAACTTGATCGGCGGCGAGATCAAGGGCTTTCTCGAAGTGCGCCACTACGACCACGACTGGGATACCGGCGAGGGGCTCGCTGAGCGCTACTACACGGCCGAGAAACCCTGCGGCACGCTGGGCGATCCCGACCCCAAGATTCCCGAAGAAAAGTGGAACACCCTCTTTGCAGAGGCCTGCCTGACCGGGTTGGTTGATGACTTTGTTGTCTCGAAGCAACTGGCCTGGCACCTCGACAACATGCCCACGGCGCGGGCGCGCGCGCAGGCCGCGCCCAAGGGCGTCGCCTTCTCCGTGCCGGGCATGGGCGAGGATGAGATGCGCATGAGCGCCCAGGGCGCGCCGGTTGTCGCCATGCGCGGCGCCACCGCCGGAGGGGACGAGGCCGTTGTCACAGGCGGCGATGCGCGCGTGGCGTTCTTTGCGCTGCAGCCCCAGCGCGAGGCCGAGCCCGCGCTGATTCAAGTAATCGAGCCCATCGTCGCGGCCGCCTTTGCCGATTCCTGCGCCGCGCGCGTTCCCGAAGAACAGCTCGCCGCCGCTGTGAAGGAAATCGGCGCCGAGGCAGAGAACTGCGCGAGCGATATCTGCCGCATCCGCATCGCCGAGACCGCCGGTGCGCGCTTCTACGTGAGCGGCGCGCTGGCCAAGGTGGGCGAGCAGTATCTTTTGACCCTGCGCCTCATGGACGTCGCCGCCAGGCGCCCGGTCGCCACCCTCGACGAAGCCGCCAGCGCTGCGACGCTGGTGGACGCGGCGAAGAAGACCGCCGGGAAACTGGCGGGGAAGATTGTGTGTAAATAACCATACAGCCCCTGCTCCCCCGCGGCGGGGGAGCTGCCCGCGCGAGCGGGCTGAGGGGGTTTGCGAGCCTGCGCAAAGGCTCTGAAAACAACGAACACCAACTTGCACACCCCCTTCTGCCCTCCGGGCATCTCCCCCCGGCGCGGGGGGAGAGGGAAAGGTTGTTTGATGAAAACCCTCCAAAAACTCACCCTCGTTCTGTTTCTTCTGCTGATGCTCCCCTCCTGCGGGGAGGAAGTGCAGCTCGTCATCCACAACCGCAGCGGGCAGGACGTTGTGCTCCATCGCAAGGGGTGGATCGACTACCCGATTCCCGACGGCGGTGAGCGCACCATTCCGCTCATTCACTTCATCCTGAGCACGACCTACATCGAGGCCGACGGCGAGCGCTGGACCTACCCCGACGCGCCCGAAGCTCTGAACGCCGCCAGCAGCGGCGCCGCACGCAGCTACATCTTCCGCAACAGCGATGATGAGCCCGAGCTCATCGTGCGGCTGGGACAGGGCGGCCGCCTCGACCTGCTGCGCGTCCATGAGAGCGGCAAGATCGTCCGCCCCAGAGAACAGCCGCCGGGCTTCCCGCTGTGGCCGTACGCGCTGGCGCAGTAGCTAGAGAGTGCGTTGAGCTTCTTCTGATTCTGATGCAGGGCACGACAGGCGCGCGGTGAGTCCCTTGGCAAAGCGCGCGAAGAGCGCACTCTCGTCTTCGCCGGGTTCTCCCGCAAGCAAGTGCCGGGCAATCGCATTGCCGCCGGGCTCGAATATTACGGTGTTGAGCAAGAGGCGATTCTCGTAAGTGGCAATGCTGCCGGCGACGCGATAGCCGGGACGAATTGGCAGCACGTTGTATATGTCGTGTAGTTCATGTCGTCCGAGAACAGGATCCAGCACGCGGTTTGTCTGCACGTTGGCCGCGCGGGAACCGCTACTGATGCATGGGCTCTGGCCTGCTGTTCCGATGAGCGCGTTGGTGAGAGCATTTGCACTCGCTTCACTGGCAG
>JAGRBM010000425.1 GCA_020434085.1 Chrysiogenia bacterium
ACCCGAGAGCGGATGAAGGGCTATCTGCTGCCCCACCCCGACTACGCCTCGCGCGCGGGCATCCTGAAGTTCCCGCGTGAGATTCCCATGAGTCCCTGGCACCACAACGTGAAGTTTCTCGCCGAGATTGGCAATGGCCTCGAGGGCTGGGAGGTGCCGACCCAGATCATCTGGGGGATGAAAGACCCGGCCTTCAATGTGAAGTTCGCCCGGCGCTTTGAGCAGCTCCTTCCGGGTCACGCGCCCACCGTGGAGATCCCCAACGCCTCGCACTTCCTGCAGGAAGACACCCCCGAGCCGATCATCGCGGCCATCCGCAAATTCTTTGGCGTTTAGCCACAGAGGGCACAGAGTTCACAGAGCAAGAGAAGAGTTTGGAACCACAGATGAACACGGATGAACACAGATCAGAACGGATTTCTGGTCCTTCCCATCCGTGTTCATCCGTGTTCATCCGTGTGCATCTGTGGTTAATTCTTCTTCCTCTCTGTGAGCTCTGTGGCCTCTGTGGCAAATTTCTTCGGCAGCAGTCACGATTGGTGTGATGGAACTTGCAGCATCCAGTGAACCCAAGCCGGGCCTGCTCTCGCGCGCTCTTTCGCGGGTGTGGCGCTGGCTGCGTCCGCCGCGGCGGGTGCGGCCGACCAAAGCGGGATGGGCATTTCTTGGGATTCTCTGGGCGATCTTCTTCGCCGCGCTCAACTCGGGCAACAACCTGCTCTATCTCATCCTCGCGCTGCTCTTTGCGCTGATCTCGGTCTCGGGACTGTTCTCGGAATACTCGATCCGGCCGGTGCGGCTCACGCTCGAATTCCCCCGCGCGGTCACCGCCGGCGAGCCTTTCCACTTTCTCACGGTCCTCGAAAACACCAGCAAGCGCCGCGCGGCCTACCTGCTCTCGTGCGATCCCGCGCAGCTCCAGACCAAAGGACGGCTTGAGCTGACCGGCCCGCAATGGACTGCCTACCTCGCGCCCTCTGGAGATAGAGCCGGCAAGGGTGAGAGCCGGGTGAACCTGTGGCAGGAACTCACGGCGCCAAAACGCGGCGTGCTCGATCTCGAGGAAGTCTACCTGGCCACGCGCGGGCCCTTCGGGCTCTTCGATCGCAGGAAGCGCATTGCCTGTGGGGCGCAGATCTTCGTGTTGCCGCGCGCGCACAAATACGACAACGAAGAAATTGCCGGGCCGGTTGGAACCGGAACGCAGCTTCGCAAGGTCGCCGGCCAGGGCTACGACCTGCGCCACATCCGCGACTACCAGCAGGGCGAGGAGGCGCGCCGCATTGCCTGGCGCCCTTCCGCGCGCGCGGGCAAGCTACTTGTGCGGGAGAACGAGGACGAGACCGTGCGCCGCGTGCGCATCGCGCTTGCGAGCGCTGTGGGCGAGACCATGGTCGAGCGGCAGGCCAGCGTCGCGCGCTACGTGTGCGAGGACCTGCTCTCGCGCGGCTACCAGGTGCGCCTCGAAGTCCCCGGTGCGCCCCTGCCTGAGAGCTATGCCGCGAGCGATGATGAGCTGCTCGAACAGCTCCTGCCGCTGGCGCGCTGGCACGGCACCGGCGCGGCGCCTGTCATCAGCGCCGAGGACTCCCGCGTGCCGGTGCTGCGCGTGCTGGCCGGCGGGCGCGTCGAGAGTGCACCGGCATAGCGCTCCCCCGCCGCCGGGGGAGCCGGCCGCGAAAGCGGCCTGAGGGGGCAACGAAAAAGGGCGGACTTGCGTCCGCCCTTGTGAGTGTCGGAAGTCAGATGTGGCGCCAATCCCCCATCTGCGCTTCGCGCATCTTCCCCCGGCGTCGGGGGAAGAGCTGAATGGAGGGCGCTACGCGCCTCAGGCAAACCTTTCCTGCATCCAGGGAATCACCTTCTCCATGAGCTTGTCGACGTCGGGCGCGGTCTTCTGGCCGAACGGCGGCTCGAAGTAGTGCTTGGCGTCGAACTTCATGTAGGTCTTGTCCTTGTAGGTGACCGCGTTCCAGATGGGTTCGGCATCGGTCTTGGGGAAGATCTCGTTGTCGTGCTCGGCGTTGACCACCAATACCGGGACTTCGAGCTTGGCGATGTTGCGTTGCAGATCGGCATTCGATGAAAGCCCCGACCACGTCGAGAGCCACGCATGCGGCGTCACCACGCGCCCAAAACCGATGTACTGGTAGTTCATCAGGTCGGGCCGGTCGCTGAACAGCGACCCATAGGGACGGTCCGAGGGGTCGAGGTGCTTGTCCACGTAGTGGAGGTTGGCCTGCGTGCGGTAGATGGTCATCACCTGCTCGACTGCGGCGCGGCGCCCCAGCGCCTGGCGCGTCTTGAAGTCAGCGCCCGACTTCTTGGCGGCGTTGTACTGGGCGTCGAAGCGCACGGTGTCGTCGATCATTGCGTGGGCAATGGAATCCAGGCGACGCACGCGCGCGAGCTGGGCCTCGCGGTAGGTCTTGACGAACTCGGGCGAATACTCGCTCCAGCTTGGCGGCTCGGCAAAGCCGTTGTCGGGGTTGTACATGTCGAGCGCGGGATCGGTGAGCGTCGGGTCATACTCATTGGTGACCGAGGCATCGATGCACTCGTTGAGGATGCGGCCCTCGCCCTTGTGGCAGCTCACGGCGATGAAGCCGTCGGCGGGCACCATGTCGGCGCCGTTCAAAAAGGTCGTCGCGCCGCCGGGGGTCTTGGCGATGCGCTTGCCGCGGCCAAGCTGGGCTTGACTCTGGAAGAACGCAAAGAGCGAGCCGCCGCCCGAGTTGCCGAACAGCACGACCTTCTCGCAGCCCTTGCTCCGCAGATACTTCACGCCGGCGTTCACATCGAGGATCAGCTCTTCGTGAATGGCGGTGATGTCGTTATTGATGCAACGGGTATTGAGCCCCAGCGCCGCAAAGCCCGCGCGCAGGCTGGGCGGGATGCAGTAGTGGCGCGAGAAATCGGCCCGCGGGTGCATGACGAGCACGCCTACCTTGGGCTTGTCCACCCCGGCCGGGTGGTAATAGGTGCCGGAGATCTCGCGCATGTCGTCGGCCTTGAGCAGCGCGGGGCTCGCAACAGCGCCCTCGGGCAGCTCGCCCTTGAAGTTGAACGGCATTCCCAGCCAGTAGGTTTTCGAAATCAGCAACATGCCCATGGGGGTCTCTCCAGTCGTTTTCGGTGGTTCGTTCTGAAGACTGACGAGCGCGTCAGTCGGGTCCGGATGCTAGCAGATGGACGGGGGAAATCCAGCCGCCGTGGGCGGCTTTATTCGTTTGGAAGCGGCTAAGCCCGGCCCTTTACATCCAGCAGGTCGCGCAGGCCGTCTCCCAGAAAGTTGAAGGCAAGGATGGTCGCAAAGAGCGCGGCGCCGGGAAAGAACGCCACGTGGGGAGCGACGAGCAGGAAGTCGGTGCCGCCATCGAGCATGGCACCCCAGCTCGGAACCCCCTGCACGCCAAGGCCCAGGAAGGCCAGCGAGCTCTCCGAGAGAATTGCGGCGGCAAGGCCGAAGGTGCACTGCACGGCGAGCGGCCCGAGCAGGTTGGGATAGATGTGCCGAATCAGGATTTGCAGGTCGGGTACCCCCACGGCGCGCGCGGCCTGCACGAATTCCTCCTCGCGAATCTGGAGGACCTGCCCGCGTACAAGGCGCGCGTATCCAACCCAGCCGAGCACCGAGAGCGCGAAGACCACGTTGAGGTATCCGGGGCCCAGCCCATAGGCCAGCGCAATGGCCAGCAGGATGCCGGGGAAGGCTTGCAGCACGTCAATGACGCGCATGAGCGCGCTGTCCCACAGGCCGCCGCGATAGCCGCACAGACCGCCCAGCAGCGTGCCGACGAGCGAGCTCACGAACACGACTGCAAGGCCGATGGAAAGAGACACGCGAGATCCCATGGCAAGGCGCGCCCACAGGTCGCGGCCGAGCTCGTCCTGGCCCAGCAAATGCGCCGCGCCGGGACCGGCAAGCTCACCGGCAAGGTCGGGCATCGTCGGGTCGTACGAAGAGAGCCAGGGCGCGGCAAGCGCAATGAGCGCGAGCACGCCGACAATCACCGCGCCGATCCACAGCGAGGCGCGTCCCCTTCCGGTACTGCCGCGCGCCATTACTGCCCCTCCAGTCGGATGCGCGGGTCGAGCACTCCATAGAGCAGGTCGGTGATCAGGTTCACGCCGACGTAGATAAGCGAGATACTCAGCACGCAGCCCTGCACCACCGGGTAGTCGCGCTGGGAAATGCCCTGCAGCAGCAGGGATCCGAGGCCCGGCCACGAGAAGATTTTCTCGGTGATGATTGCGCCAGAGAGCAGCACGCCGAGCTGAATGCCCACCACGGTGAGCACCGGCAGCAGCGCGTTGCGCAGCGCGTGCTTGATCACGATGATCCGCGGCGCAAGGCCCTTGGCCCGCGCCGTGCGAAGGTAGTCCTGCGAGAGAGTCTCAAGCATCTGGGCGCGTACCATGCGCGAGAGAATGGCCGCCATCGCCGTGCCGAGGGTGAGCGCCGGCAGAATGATCGCCCCCCGTGCGTCGGCGCCCGAGACGGGTAGCCATCCCAGGTGGATGCTGAAGATGATGATGAGCAGCGGTCCCAGCCAGAACGAGGGCATCGAGATGCCGACGAGCGAGGCGGTCATGGCCGCCTGGTCGGCGAGCTTGCCTGCGCGAAGCGCCGCGATGGTTCCAAGCGGCAGTGAGATGAGTAGCGAGAATAAGATCGCCAGCAGCGCGAGCTGCGCCGTGGCGGGCCAGCGCTCGCCGATGAGTTCGGCAACCGGGCGGTCGTAGGCGATCGAGTGATGCAGGTCCCCGCGAAGCAGATCGCCCATGAAGTAGGCGTATTGCGCGGCGATGGGCTCATCCAGGTGGTGCTCGGCGCGCAGGCTCGCCAGCGAAGCGGTGCTCGCCTGCTCGCCCAGCAGAATCTCCTCGGGATCGCCGGGCAACAGGTGGATGAAGAAAAACACAATGGTCGCCACGGCCCAGGCAATGGGAATGGCATAGAGCAGGCGGCGCGCAAGGTAAGCCATCAGCGTGCCTCCTCAAGGTAGGCGCTCTCAAGCGCCCGGAAGCTTGCCAGCGTGTCGAGGGTAAAGCCCCCTACTCTATTGGAGACAATGGCCACGTTGCGCTCATGCCAGAGCGGCAGATACGGCAGGTCCTCGGCGAGGATGCGCTGGGCCTGCCGGTAAAGATCGGCGCGCTTTTCCTGGTCCATCTGCGTGCGGGCCTGCTCAAAGAGCCGGTCGACTTCGGGATTGCTGTAGCGCCCGCGATTGCGCCCGCCATTCTCCGGTGTCTGATCCGAGTGAAAGACCGAGAAATAGAAGTCGGGATCGGTCACGCCGATCCACGAGAGCGAGTAGAGCTGAAAGTTTCCGCGCTTGATCTGGTCGAAGAAGGTGCCCCACTCGTAGGACTGGATCTCGATCTCGATGCCGATCTGTGAGAGGCGTTGGCGTATCACTTCGATGTTGCGCAGGGCGTCCTTGTTCTGGGAAGTCTTGTAGAGGAGTTTGAGCCGCGGCCCCCCGCCGGCGGGCTCGGGATAGCCGGCCTCGTCGAGCAGCGCGCGGGCCTTCTCCGGGTCGTAGTCGTAGCGCGGCCCATCCTTGAGCTCCGCCCAGTGACCGTGCGGCAGGATGGCGTGCGCCAGATCGGCAAGCCCGCGCTTTCGATACTTCACCAGTTCCTCGCGGTCGATGCCGTGGGCGATGGCGCGGCGAACGCGCACGTCCCTGAGAACCGGGTCCTGCAGGTTGAATCCCACGTAGGTGAAGTTCGTTCCCGGCGTGGTCTGGATGGTGAGGTTCTTCTTCTTGCGAAGATAATCCACGTAGAGCGCCGAGACGTTGTTCATGGACAGGTCGATGTCGCCGTGCATGAGCGAGAGCACCCGCGTCGTCGGGTTGGGCACGTTGCGAAAGCGCACGGCAGGAAGCTGCGTCTTGCCGCGGAAGTAGTCTGCGTTGGGTTCGAGATCGATGAACGAAGGCGGCTGGCTTTTCACGAATTTTAGAAAGCCCGTCCCGACCGGCGCTGCTCGAAAGTCATGATCCGCGCGAATAAGTGCGCAGGGCAGGATCGGCAGGGTCATGGCGTCACGGAATGCGGCGATGGGCTCGCGAAGACGGATGCGCAGGTGGAGCGCGTCGATCACCTCGATGCCCTGGATGGGATCGAAGCTTGCGCGCACCGGCGAGTCACCCAGCGGGTCCATCACGCTGCGGTAGGTGCACAGCACGTCCGAGGCGCTCAGCGTGCTGCCGTCGTGAAAATGGACACCCTCTCGCACGGTGATCTCGAAGGTGCGCGGGTCGGGCTGGGTGAGGCTCTCGGCCAGATCGGGCTCGAAACCGCCGGTGCCGGCCGGACGCACGAGCCCGTTATAGAGCGTCTCAATCAGGTCGTAGGAATAGGCGTCGGTCGCAAGGCGCGGGTCGAGGTTGGTGGGAAAACTCTCCAGCGCGATCCGAAGCTGCGCTTCGTGGGTGCCCCCGGCGCTCTGGCAGCCCCAGAGCGCAAGCGCCAGTGCGCCGACCGCCAGAGCCAGCCGCGAGCGCAGAGATCGAGATTTTTCAGGAAAGCGCAATGTCGACCCGCCGAGCGGCCCTCACCGCCTCGTGTGAGCCAAAAGCCTAGCACAGCTTTCTTTCCTCTGCCCGGGCTTGTTGTAGACTCCCTGATGATGAGACGAATCCTCCTGCTCAGCATTGCGGCCCTGCTTCTTGGAGCCACCGGCGGCGCGGCCCAGACTCCCGCCGAGATCTGCCCGGGCTACTACGGCCCGCTCCCCCTGCAAAAACGCCTGGATCAGGCCATTGCCGCCAGTAAATACCTGCGCAAGGCCCGGTTCGGAATGCAGTTCGCCTCGGCGACCGAGGGGATTGTCCTCTATGAGAAGAATCCCGCGACAAAGCTCATCCCGGCCTCGGTGACCAAGGTGGTCACCGGCGCCGCCTCGCTCGAATATCTGGGCCAGGAATATTCCTTTCCGACTGATTTCTATGGGGAGCTCTCCGAGGACGGCACGCGGGTTACCGGGCCACTTTATGTCAAGGGCTCCGGCGATCCCTCGCTGGTTTCCGAGCGCCTCTACCTGATTGCCGAGACCCTGGCCGCACGTGGTATCAAGAAGGTCGAGGGCGGCCTGGTTATCGACGAGGGATTCTTCGATACCGAGCGCTTCAATCCCGACTGGAAGGTTGATTCCGACCGCTCCTACATCGCGGCGACCGGCGCGGTGTCTTCGAACTTCAATGCCATCACGATTGTCGTGCGGCCCGGCCAGAAAGCCGGCGACCCGGCCCGCGTGGTGCTCGAGCCGCAGGTGCGCTTCGTGACAATCGAGAACAATGCGCTCACCGGGGCGGCGGGCAGCCGTCACACCCTCTCGGCGCGGCGTGTGCGGGATACCGACGAGCGCACCGTCCAGGTCAATGGGCGCATCGCGACCGACTACACCGAAAAGCGCCTGTATCTCAATGTCGCCAGCCCGCCCCTGCATACCGGCGACCTGCTGCTGGAGTTCTTCGCCCGCATGGGGATTGAAGTTGCCGGCGGCATCGGCGCAGGCACCACGCCCGAGGGGGCGACGCTTCTTGAACGCAGCTACTCCAAGCCGCTGGGTCTGATCGTCCAGGACATGGGAAAATATTCCAACAACTTCGTCGCCGAGCAGATGGTCAAAACCCTTGGCGCCACCAAGCAGCTTCCGCCGGGAACCTGGCGCAAGGGAATCGAAGTGCTGAGCGGCTTTCTTCAGGGGCTCAATGTGCCGCTCTCCGACTGGGAACTTGAAGACGGCTCCGGGCTCTCCCACGGCAACCGGCTCACGCCCAGGGCGCTCGTTCGGGTGCTGGCCCACATGTTCCAGGATCCCCGGCTACGGCCCGAATTCGAGAGCTCGCTCTCGCTGGGCGGCGCCGATGGTACGGTGCGCCGACGCTTCCGGGGCGTGGACAATGCCAAGCGGGTGCGGGCCAAGACGGGGCATCTCTCGGGGGTGAGCGCCCTGGCCGGCTATCTCTATCCCGAGCACTCCCGCCCCATCGCCTTCAGCGTGCTGGTGAACAACTTTGAGGGCGGTTTCGGCGGCATCGAGGGGGAGGTGGACGGCATCGTGGAGGAGGTCCTCCATGCCTGTGCCAAGCCCCCTTCCCTGGAGCCGGTCCAGCTCGAAAAAACTGACTGAAATTCGATGGTTCTGGCTGCCGGGCGCGGCTGCCCGGTTTGCCAGAAATGACGCAATTGACTACTTGTAAGCCTTCTACCCCGGCTATTTGCGAGCTTCGGCGGGTGGAGATGTAAGGGAGGGCCGACTGTTCCAGATGGACGAGTCAGCCGACAAGGGGATCTTCCCAGCAGGCGCGCGCCCTGATTCCGACCAGGCGCGCGAGGAGTTCGACCGTTTCTTCGGCAAGGTTCCGCCAGGGACAGCCGAAGAACTGGCCAAGAGCTTCGAATACGCCAAGAGCGGCACGGAGGAGAGCGAAATCTTCGAACGTGCGGCCGAGCAGGAAGAGGCTCCGGCCCCTGCTGTTACGCCCCCGAGCGCCTCTGCTGCCGCGCCCGAAGCCCCGCCGCGACCCATTGTGCGGGTTCCCGGGGCCAATGACATCGAACCGCTCGATTTTCATCAGGCCACCCGCTTGCTTGAAGAGGCTACGCAGGTCTATGAGGTCAGCGACGCCCTGTTGGGCTATGCCCGCGGGATGTTCGGACGCGCGGCGCTCTTTGTCTCGCGCGCGCCCTGGCTTGAAGGCTGGGACGCAGTGGGCGGCGGTTGGAGCCGCGGGATGATCCGCAAGCTGGAGATCTCTCTCGAAGAGCCCTCCATCTTCGGCATCTTCCAGCGCGGCGCCGGCTATTACCTGGGGCCGATCCCCAAGACGCCGGCCAATGACGAGTTCGTGCGCATTACAGGCGGCAAGCGCCCGCGCAACTGTCTGATCGTGCCGATCCTGATCGGCAACCGAATTGTAAATCTGCTGTATGCAGACAACGGGCACGCCAGCGAACTGGCGGCGGATTTCTCGCAGATCATGCCCGTGCTGCAGACTGTCGGCAAAGCCTATGAGCGGCTCATTCGCTCGGGCGACTGAATAGGTAAATTGGGAAGCAACGATGGCGGCTGTTAACAAGGTCAAGCTCAAGGCGGAAGCGACGAAGTTCTTCCAAAAGGGCAAATACGAAAAAGCGATCGAGACCTATCGGACGCTGGTCAAGGCGGACAAGCGCGACGATCGCAGCATGATCCGCATCGCCGAGTGCTACCGCAAGCTCAAGAAGAACAAGGAAGCCATTGCCGCCTACCGCCAGGTGGCGACCTTCTACGCGAACGCCGGATTCCTGATCAAGGCGATCGCCATCAACAAACAAATTCTGGACATTGATCCGAACAACTCGGACGTGCAGGCCGAGCTGGCCGACCTCTACGCCAAACGCGGGATTCCCGCCGGTGGTGGCGGTGGCGCTCATACCGCGCCCGAGGTGGCGGCGGCTGCCGCCGAAGTGGAATCGGCGCTCGAAGAGGCCGAGGACGAGGAAGTCATCAGCGAAGCCGATGAAATCGCCGCCGCCGAGGCCGCTGAGGCCGTGACCCTCGACCTCGACGAGGATGTGCCCGACATGGCCTCGCTCTCGACCGAGGCCGAGGGCCTGCCCGATCTGAATGCGGCACCTGCAGCGGAGGCACCGCCTCCTCCGCCGCCGCCTGCGGCTCCGAGCGCCGCGGCACGCAACCTGCCCACGATTCCGCTCTTCAGCGACCTCCAGCCCGACGAGTTCGCGTTCGTGATCGACACCTGTCAGGTCAAGAGCGTGGGACCGCGAACCCGCATCATTGAAGAGGGCGAGATGGGTAACTCCATGTTCGTTCTCGTCTCGGGCGAGGTTCTCATCTATCGCCACGATGAAGCGGGCAACACGATCAAGATTACGACACTCAAGGAAGGCTCCTTCTTCGGCGAGTTCGCTCTTCTCTCGGACTCCAAACGCCATGCCTCCGTGGGCGCGCTGACCGATTGCGAGCTGCTGGAGATCACGCGTGAACACCTGGACGAGATCGTTGCCAAGTTCCCCCGTGTGGGCGAAGTGATGAACGAGTTCTACAAGAAGCGCATCCTGGCGACGCTGCTTCTTACTTCGCCCCTCTTCCAGCCGCTTTCCATCGAGGATCGCAAGCAGCTTGTGACCAAGTTCCAGATGATGACCAAGAAGCCCTCAGAGGACGTGCTCGTCGAGGGCGGCCCGGGCGACGGGCTCTACCTAATCAAATCGGGCGAGGTGGAGATCATCATCCACGACAAGGAAGGCAATGAGGTGACGATCACCTACCTGAGCGAGGGTTCATTCTTCGGCGAGATTTCGTTGATCGAGCACAAGCCCTGCACGGCGACGGTGCGCACCACCCAGGATACGATTCTGCTCAAGCTGCCCAAGGACGCCTTCAACGAGGTCATCATGACGCACCCCCAGGTGCTCGAACTGATTACCGAATACGTCGAAGAACGCCAGAGGGAGACCACCGAGACCCGCTCGAGCGTCAATTCGCTGAGCGAAATGGGCATGGTGTGACCGGCTGAACTTCAGCAACCAACGGCGCCCCACCCCCGGGGCGCTTTGTTTATGAGGAACCTGTGATGCAAGACAAACCATTCAAGATCGGCAAATACGAGTTCAAGAGCCGCCTGATTATCGGAACGGGCAAGTACAAGGACTTCGAGACCATGCGCGCCGCGCACGAGGCCTCCGGGGCCGATGTCGTGACCGTGGCGGTGCGGCGCGTGCCGCTCACCCGCGGCGAGGGGAACCTTCTCGACTTCATCGATCCCGACAAATACAAGCTGCTTCCCAATACCGCCGGCTGTTACACCGCCGAAGATGCGATTCGCTACGCGCGCCTGGCGCGCGAGGCCGGGATGACCGATCTGCTGAAGCTCGAAGTGCTCGGCGATGAAAAGACGCTTTTTCCCGACAATGAGCAGACGCTCGAAGCCGCCAAGGTTCTGGTGGCCGACGGCTTTACCGTCATGCCCTACTGCCTGGATGACCCCATTGTCTGCAAGAAGCTCGAAGACATCGGCTGCGCGTGCGTTATGCCGCTGGCCGCGCCGATTGGCTCGGGCCTTGGCATTCGCAACCCCTACAACATCCGCATCATTCAGGAGAGCGTCTCCTGTCCGGTGATCGTGGATGCGGGCGTGGGCACGGCCTCCGATGCGGCCGTCGCAATGGAGCTGGGCGTGGACGGCGTGTTGCTCAATACCGCCGTTGCGGTGGCCGAGGATCCGATTGCCATGGCCAGGGCGATGAAGCTCGCGGTCGAGGCCGGGCGCCTGGCGTATCTGGCGGGCCGGATGGACAAGCGCCTCTATGCCAATGCTTCCTCGCCGCTCACGGGAATGATGAGCTGAATTCGTGGGGAGCCTCGCCAAGAATCCGCCGATTCTCTACCTGATCGCGACCATCGATCAGGGTGGTGAAAACGGCGCGCGCGTGGCGGAGATCTGCGCTGCCGCGCGTGAGATCGCGCCAGCCGCACAGCTCACGATTCTGGTGCAACTTCGCGACAAGAATGCGAGTGCCGCGCAGCTCACAAAGGCAGCTTCGGCCTGGATCAAGGCGCTCATGGCGCACAAGGCCTTTGTTCTGATCAACGAACGCGCCGACGTGGCGATCTGCGCCGGGGCGCCGGGCGTGCACCTTGGCGCCGGCAGCATTCCGGTCCCCGAGGCGCGGCGCATGCTGCCGGAGGGTTTTGTCGGCTGGAGCGCCCACAGCCCCGAAGAGGCCGCGCGCGCGGCGGCAGAAGGTGCGGATTTCGTGACGCTCTCGCCCATCTGGGCCTCACCCGGCAAGGGGGAGCCGCTGGGAGTGCAGGCGCTCTCAAGCGCCGATTGCGGCAGCGTGCCGATGCTGGCACTCGGGGGAATCGGTCCCGAAGAAGCATGCGCGGCCCTGCGGGCGGGCGCCTCGGGTGTCGCAGTGATTCGCTCGGTTTTTCACGCGCCCGACCCGTCCGGTGCCGCGCGGGACATGGCGCGCGCGCTCACACAGGCGGAGGAATGAGCATGGCAGACTTCACACTCGTCATTGGAAACAAGAACTACTCGTCCTGGTCACTTCGCCCGTGGCTGGTGATGAAGCACCTGGAACTTCCCTTCGCTGAGGAACTCATTCCCCTCTACGAGGAAGATTCCGCGGAACGGCTTTCCCACTACTCGCCCTCGGGCCTCGTGCCGGTGCTCCGTCACGGCGATGTGCTGCTCTGGGAGTCATTGGCGATCTGCGATTATCTAGCCGAGCTCTACCCCAAGGCCGAGCTCTGGCCCTGGGATGCAGAGGCGCGCGCCGTGGCCAAGAGCGTTGCTTTCGAGATGCATGGCGGCTTTTCGGCGCTTCGCTCGAAGATGCCCATGAACATTCGCGGGACAAAGCACGGCAGGGGGCGCAGCCCCGAGGTGGAGAAGAACATCGCGCGCATCACCCAGATTTGGGAGGACGCGCGCACGGAATTCGGGCGCGGCGGGGATTTTCTCTTCGGGAAGTTCGGGATAGCCGACGCCATGTTCGCGCCGGTCGCCACGCGCTTTCGCACCTACGGGGTGGAACTTAGCGGTGCCAGCGCCGACTACGCCCAGGCCCTGCTGACCCACCCGGCCATGCTCGAATGGGAAGAGGCCGCCCGCGCCGAGCCCTGGATCATTGCGGTCAGTGAGGTCGAGTAGCGCCTACCTAGCCGGCATTGGAACGATGGCGTAAACGCACCAGCCTTTGCCGAGCAGCTCGCCCTTCTCGTCCCTGAGATCGACCTCGCCGTGGGCGATTCGCTTGCCCTTGCGGACAATGCGGCCCTCGGCAATGAGGCGGCCCTTGCTGGTCGGCTTGAAATACTTCACGTCCATCTCGATCGTCACCATGCTCCAGCCGGGCTTGATCGTCGTCGTCAGTGCCTGACCGATCGCCGTGTCGATAAGGGTGGCGTGGATGCCCCCGTGGGTGATGCCGTTCGGGTTGGCCAGCTCCGGGCGGGCCTCGACCGAGACGCGGGCGAAGTCGGTGTCGCTCTCATCGAGGGTGAGTCCCAGTAGCTTGAACAGCGGGGTCGCGTTGACGCGCCCGCTGGCTCGCTCGTGGCGGTCTTCGGGTTGTTTTTCAAAGAAGGGCCAGTCGTTGTTGTCGCTCATGGCGCCCAAGGCTAGCCAATGGCGGCGTCTCGGGCGAGACTTTTCGCCCCGCTCCGCGCGGGCTAAGCTCGGCCCCCATGAAAGTCGTTACCTGGAATGTGAACTCGATTCGGGCGCGCCTGGAGCGTCTGGAAGCTTTTCTCGAACGCCACGATCCCGACGTGGTCTGCCTGCAGGAGACCAAGGTGCAGGATGACTCCTTTCCCGAGCAGGCGGTCAAGGATGCCGGATATCACGTCGTTTTTCACGGGCAGAAGACCTACAACGGCGTGGCGATTCTGGCCAAGAGCGAGCCCGAGGAAGTGGTCGCTGCCTTCGAGGACGGCGAAGACGATTCGGAGGCCCGCCTGCTGGCCGCCACGGTGGACGGCGTGCGGATCATCAACGTCTACGTGCCCAACGGCAAGGAAGTCGGTCACGAGAAATACGACTTCAAGCTCCGGTGGCTTGAGCGCCTGAGCGAGTTCGTCGCCAATGACGCCGCCCCCGATGAGGAGCTGCTCATTTGCGGCGACTTCAACGTGGCGCCCGGGGATCTCGACGTGCACGACCCCAAGAAGTGGGACGAGAAGATCCTGTGTAGTACGCCCGAGCGCGACGCCCTGGAGGCGCTCACTGAGTGGGGCCTCACCGACGCTTTTCGCCACCTCTACCCCGATGAGATCCAGTTTTCGTGGTGGGATTACCGCAGCCTGGGATTCCAGAAGAACGCGGGCCTGCGCATCGACCTGTTTCTGCTGAGCGCGCCCCTGCTGGAGCGCTGCACCGATGTGGTCATCGATCGCGAGGAGCGCAAGGGCCAGGGCGCCAGCGACCATGCGCCCGTGATCGCAGTGTTTGAGTAAGGAGTTCTTTCGATGGCAGCAAAACGCCGCTACTGGCTGATGAAATCCGAACCGGATGTCTTTTCCTTCGACGATCTGAAGAATTCTCCAAAGAAGACCGCTTGCTGGGAGGGCGTGCGCAACTACCAGGCCCGCAACTTCATGCGCGACGAGATGAAGGTCGGCGACGGCGTGCTCTTCTACCACTCCAACACCAATCCGCCGGGAATCGTGGGAATCGCCACCGTGGCCAAAGAGGGCTACGTCGACCACTACCAGTTCGACAAGAAATCGGAGTATTACGACCCCAAGGCCGATCCCGACAATCCGCGCTGGATCATGGTGGATATCAAATACGGCAAGCCGCTCAAGAACTATCTCTCGCTCCAGGACATCCGCGAGGCCCCTGCCCTCAAGGACATGCTGGTGATCCGCCGCGGCCAGCGGCTTTCCATTCAGCCGGTCACCGAAAAAGACTGGAAAGCGGTGCTCAAACTCGGCGGGATTTCCGAGTAACCCCGATGGAAGCGTTCGGTCAGTGCCCCTACTGCGGCGAGACAATCTCGATCCTCGTCGATCCCGGCGGAGCCTCTACGGAACGCTACGTCGAAGACTGCGAGGTCTGTTGCCGTCCCATCGCGGTGACTGCCGTGACGGACGCCGAGGGAGAGTCTTACGTGCAGCTCGCCCGTCTCGATGACTGAATTTCAGGGAACGCCCATGGCGGGATCGCTCACCGGATCGGTGAGGTGGCTGGCGCGCTTCACACAGTTTCGACCGGCATTCTTTGCCAGGTAGAGCGCCCGGTCGGCCCTGGCGAACAGATGGAACGCCGCCTCGTCGGCATCGAGCTCGGCAACACCGAAGGATGCTGTAATCGGAACCGCAAGCGTTCGGTCCTTCGCCCCCGCTTCAATCATGGTCCGCAGACGCTCGGCAATCTGGGAGGCCTGCTCCTCATTGGTGTTGGGAAGGACCAGGGCCATCTCCTCACCGCCGTAGCGCGCGGGCAGGTCGTCGATGCGGGCCTGCTTTCTAAGAAGCATGCCGATCCCCTTGAGCACGTGATCGCCCATCTGGTGGCCGTAGTTGTCGTTGACGTCTTTGAAGTGATCAAGGTCGAAGATGACGAGCGAGAGGGGCTCCTGGGTGCGGCCGGCATGGGCGACAGCGCGTTCGAGTTCCTCGTTGAGCGCGCGGGCATTGGCCAGGCCGGTGAGCGCATCCTGGCGGGCCAGCAGGGTGAGCAGAACATTGGCTTCGGCGAGCGACTGGGCGCGGCGTCCGAGTGCCCAACCGAGTCCGCTCATCACGATTGTCGTTCCCAGCCAGATATAGAGATACGTGGCATAGTCGGGCGGAGCATCCGGAAACACGCGAAACAGCACGAGCAGTCCCACGGGCGCCCCCTGCGCCAGCAAGAGCCCCAGAATTGCCCCCGATCTGCCAGTCAGCCGAATCATTTTGTAGCTCTGTACGCTGCCTTTGACACCAAACTACCCGGATTTGAGCCGCCTGAAAACAAAAAAGGCCCGCTCGAAGCGGACCTTTTTCGGCGATAAAAACACGACTTTGTCAGGAAGCAGCACCGGAGACTCCGGCGTCAAGCTCCCGCTGCTCGCTTTCCTGAGCCAGCTTTCGCGAACGAAGTGCGAAGAAGACGATCAGGGCCACAAATGCCGCCAGCACGCCGGCGATTGCGCCGATCAGGATAAGCACGCCCTTTTG
>JAGRBM010000426.1 GCA_020434085.1 Chrysiogenia bacterium
CGCCGCGCCACGACCATCGCCCCCTCGGGCGGCGCCGTGGGCAGCAGAATCCCGAATGTCGTCGGCGCAAAGCGCGCCGGGGTATCGGACTCGGCGCGAATGGATTCCTCGACCTGCACCGCCACCTTCGCAATGAGGTCGGCGCCGCCTTCGAGCCCCAGCTCGGAATTGACCACATCAAAGCCGTCGATCTCGGCAAAAATCAGCGAGACCGAGTCTTTCTGGCGTCTGGCCCGGCCCAGTTCCGTCGGCACGCGCTCGAGCAGGAAGTCGCGGCTATAGAGCTTGGTCAGGTCATCGAAGATGGTGGGCCGGTGCAGCATCGTCCCGGTGCTGTCGAAGCGCGTCCGCGCGATGTTGCCCACAATGACGCTCAGCCCGGCGAATACGAGCAGTACCGTCATGCCGGGCATCACCCCCACCCCCTCGATGTCGAAAGCGGCGGCCAGCAGGCCCGGCGAGAAGAGCACGCCGCGGTCCTCAAGAATCACCACCCCGGCATAGCCGGCGATGAGCAGCAACGTGTAGGCGTGCGCGCCCTTTCGCGGAAGCAGCAGGTAGGCCCCCATCGCCATGAGCGGAAATGCCGTGAGCATCGGCCCGTCGGTAGCGCCCGAGACGTGAACCATCGCCAGAAAATGGGCAAGCTGCCAGACAATGACGAGAATGAGCAGGAACCTCATTCGCTTGATCTGTTTGCGGGGAAGTCGTTCGAGCCAGCCACGCCAGAGCAGCGCAACAGTGAGCAGCGCATTGATCGCCGCGAACTCGATGAGCGCGGCATTGTAGTTGCGAGAGAATCCGCCGATGCGCGGCCAGATCAGGACACCCGAAGTACGAATCCAGATTTCCAGCACAAGCGCCAGCAGCGCCTGCACCCAGCCGGCCAGCGCCAGGGACTTCAAAATCCCCAGGTAGTCTTCCGGCTGGAGCGGCGGCAAGCGGCGAAATACGCCCTTGCGTGTGCCCTCTTCTGAAGGCGCCTGCATCATCCCTCCAGGGACCTGCACCCTGCGGCGCGGTCACAATCGCTTTCCCGATGGATGCCAGCTTAGCCAGCCGGCGCCCCAAGGCCAAAAAGAAGAGGCCCCCGACCGGATTTTTCCGGTTGGGGGCCCCTTGCTGATGGCACTAGTTTTACAATTCGGTGGACTGCTTGGTTTTACCCGGCCCACCAACCAGCTTGGCCTGAGTGTTGTTGTCTCAAGCAAGCCATGCCTTGGTGAAGTGGGTCCTAGGCCTCAGCCACCTCGCTAGTAGAGTCGTACATATATCGGACCACCTCCTTTCTTAGCTAAAAGAAATTGTAAGGATTGTCAGGATTTCTGTCAACGAGATTCGCGCATCATTGGCGCCAATTTCGGGGCAAGCGCCCGCGCCAGCTCCCGCGCGCCCTGCGCAGAGGGATGAATCGGATCACGCGCTGCATCATGGAAATACCCGCGGCGCAACAGCGACTCCGAACGCTTGGCCAGGTCGACAACGTTCACGTTGAGCGCCGATGCCACATCGAGCGTTGCCTGATGCAGGGCGGCAAGGCGCGCGCGCCGTGCACCGACGAGTTCGCCCGGGTAGTGACGAAGCGCCTCGCTCGTGTCGATCACGCTTGGATAGGTGACAAAGAGCGGCTGCGCGCCGGCATTTCGAATCGCGTCGCCCAGAAGAAACAGCTCGGTGTGAAACTGCTCGGGCGGAACGCGGCAGCAGCCCGACTCGCGCGTGAGCGCCGAGCCAACTACCCGCCCGCTCCAGGGAGCGCGAAAGCGTGCGATGAACCTTGAAAGCCCCGAGTCCATGAGCTCGGTGTCGGTGTAGCCGCGAAGCAGATCCTTGGCATCGTTCCAGCCCAGCAGGACGACGACGAAATCGGGTCTGAGCGCCGGCAATAGCCGGGCCAGCCAGCGCCGCGCCTGCGCAACGGAGTATCCGGGAACACCGGCGTTGATGACCTGCGCATCCTTGCCCAGCACAGCCAGTTCCTCGGCCAGCAGCTCGGGGTAGGCGCGCTCGTATCCCAGCGTCACCGAGTCCCCCAGGCACAATACCCGTGGGGCGCCCTTCTCACCGGGATCGCTGCCGCGAAGGCCCATCGGCCCCACGAGGACTTCCTGAACCTCTGCGTCCTTGCCGAAGAGATCGGAGCCCGCATAGCGCCCGGGCCTCAAACGCCAGAGCAGCTCGGAGTCGCTCTCAATGAATTGATTGAAATAGGGATCGGCGCGGCGAAACAGATCGAAGTCATCGGTCTCTGTGCGATTCTGCTGGGCGCCGCCACCCGAGCACGCACTCAGCAGAATCAGCAGTGCAAGAGCGAAGCGTCTCAAAACTCCTGCTTCACCTTCACGCCCTCGGGCACTTCAAAGTGGAAGGCCTCCGCCTTGAGGCCGGCATTTTCCTTGAGATTCAAAAACCGGACAGTGGAGACCGAGCCCATGGCGTCGGTAAAGGCCACGCCCCACAGACTCAGGCTCTTGGGTTCGAGAATGAGCGTGAGCGTATACCCGCCGCGCTGATCGAGCGGCGTGAGGCTCAGCCGGTAGCGCCCGTCAGCATCGATCATGCCTTCTTTGGGGGCAGCAATCTTGAAGGCCTTGTCGAGCTTTCCCAGGCCCTGCAGGAAGTCGTTGGGCGTGGGAGATTCGAAGGCTTGCGTGAGCTTCTTGATGGCGACGAATTTCTCGGTGGAGTTGTAGTAGTAGAACTTTTCGCCGTCGGAGACGAAGGCCTGTACCACAGGCGTGGCATAGTCCCAGCGCATCTGACCGGGCTTCTTGAACTTCACCGTGCCCGAGGCCTTGCGCGTGCGGCGCGAGCCGAGCACCTGGGATTCCTGCTCGAAGTCGGCCGAGAGATCGCCCACTTTTTCGTAGTGGGCCTGCACGGACTTCACCAGTTCGTCGAGCGAGGGAGCCTGCGCGCGGGCGCCGGTTGCGACCATCGTTGCCGCAGCCCAGAGCGCCGCAATCGTCGTCATGTGCTTGAGTTTCATAGTCCCAAGCCTACGGCTGCTTGCGCGCCAAGGCAACGGCCCGGCCATGAAGATTCATTCACTTAGTAATGATGAGGCTGCGTGCGCTCACGCCGGCCTTTGCGCCCCCGGGAAGCGCCACCTGCCCTTCCCCGCTGGCCAGCAATTCCTCCAGAGCATCCACCTGCCGCGCGCTCGCGCGGCGGGCACCGGCGAGATCGCCCAGCACCTGCCGCCAGAGCTCGCGCCGGACCGGGGCTGCCAGTTTCCCAAGCGCCGCAAGGCTGTAGCGCCGCTTTTCCGCCGCCTGCTTTTCGATCTTTTTCCGAGCCTTCGCCGCCTCCGCCCCGATGAAATCCGCGATTTCTGCGGACTCGGCGCCGACCCTCGCCAGGGCCTCCCCCACCGGGCGGCGCAGCTCGCGCTCGATGACCGGGATGATGTTACGGCGGATGCGGTTTCGCTCGGCAGCATCGGAGGCGTTGCTTGGATCTTCGCGCCAGTCCTGCGCGAGGCTTTCAAGGTAGTGAAGGATGCTCGCCCGGCTCTCTTCGATGAGCGGTCGCACGAATGGCTCGCGCACCGCCGGAATTCCCGCCAGCCCCGAGGCCGGCGCGCCGCGCGCCAGGCGCGCCAGCACGGTCTCTGCCTGGTCGTCGGCGTGGTGGGCCAGCGCGACCCACTTGGCGCCGCGGCGCTCGCGCTCCTTTTCGAGCAACCGGTAGCGGCCCGCCCTCGCCCGCTCGGCCAGCGCCGGGCCCTTCTTGAGCTTGAGGCGCACCACGCGGAACGGCACGCCAAGCTCCTTGCAAAGCGTGCGGCAGAACTCGGCGTCGGCGTCGGCGCTCTTTCCGCGAAGCCCGTGGTGAACATGGAGCGCGAAGAGCTCCCCCATGCGCGGCGAGAGCGCGACGAGCACCCGGAGGAGCGCCACGGAGTCGGCGCCGCCCGAGAGCGCCACGAGCCAGCCGCGCCCGCGCACGCCCCGCCGGGCGAGCATCCGCTCGACCCGCCGCTCGAAGGCACGCGGGCCCTCTGATGGGCCCTTCCGGGGCTTTGTTGCCATCGCCGCTCCCTCTTGCTCACCCGGAATTGACCTGCCCGCGGCGCGTCGCTAAGTAAGGGGCGCGCCCGGGCCGAAGGGGTTTCCGGGACTATCCAGACGACAACTTAGGCCAAGGAGCAGGCAATGAGCCAGATCAGTGACGTGCGCGCCCGCCAGATTCTCGATTCCCGTGGGAACCCGACCATTGAGGTCGACGTGATCCTGGAGAGCGGCGCGCTGGGCCGCGCAGCGGTGCCCTCTGGCGCCAGCACGGGTACCCGCGAGGCCATTGAGCTGCGCGACGGCGGCGATGCCTACCTGGGCAAGGGCGTGCTCAAGGCCGTGAGCAACGTGACCGAGGTGATCGGGCCCCAGATCGTGGGTCTCGACGCCGAGGACCAGGCCGCAGTGGACCGCGAGATGATCGCCGCCGACGGCACCGACAACAAGGGCAAGCTCGGCGCCAACGCGATTCTGGGCGTCTCCATGGCGACCGCCCGCGCGCAGGCCAACGAGCTGGGCATCTCCCTGTTCCGCTACCTTGGCGGCGCGCAGGCCCACCTGCTCCCGGTGCCGCTCATGAACGTGATCAACGGCGGCGCCCACGCCGACAACAATCTTTCCATTCAGGAATTCATGATCGTCCCGGCCGGTGCAAAGAGCTTCTCCGAGGCGCTTCGCATGGGCGCCGAGACCTTCCACGCGCTCAAGAAACTGCTGGCCGCCGAAAAGCTGGCCACCAGCGTGGGCGACGAGGGCGGCTTTGCCCCCAACCTCGAAGACGACGAGATCGCGCTCGACTGGCTCACCAAGGCCGTCGAGAAGGCCGGTTACAAGCCCGGCGAGGACATCTTCTTTGCCCTCGACTGCGCCGCCAGCGAGTTCCACAAGGACGGCAAGTACGACGTGCACGGCCGCAGCCTCTCGAGCGCCGAGGTGGTCGACTACTATGCAAAGCTTGTGGGCAAGTATCCCATCGTGAGCATCGAGGACGGGCTGGACGAGAGCGACTGGGACGGCTGGAAGACGCAGACCGACGTGCTCGGCGGCAAATGCCAGCTCGTTGGCGACGATCTCTTTGTGACCAACGCAAAGATCCTGGCCGAGGGCATTTCAAAGGGAATCGCGAACTCGATCCTCATTAAAGTGAACCAGATCGGCAGCGTGACCGAGACCTTCGAGGCCATGCGCCTTGCCGCCAGCGCAGGATACGCCAACGTGGTCTCCCATCGCTCCGGGGAGACAGAGGACGCCTTCATCGCCGACCTGGCCGTCGCCACCGGCGCGGGGCAGATCAAGACCGGCTCGGCCTCGCGCTCGGACCGCATGGCCAAGTACAACCAGCTCCTTCGCATCGAGGAAGAACTCGGCGCTGCCGCCCTCTACGCCGGCGCGCAGTGCCTGAAGCGCTGGGGGCGCTGAAAGCGCCTCCCAGCGTTGACAGAGCGCCCACGCCTGCGCTAAATGGCGGAGCCCTTCGGGAGTGCTAACGCCCTCCCGGCAGGCCCTCACAATCAAGCTGAGGACCGACACACCCCTGGCGGGGTAGCTCAGGTGGTTAGAGCGACGGTCTCATAAGCCGTAGGTCGGCGGTTCGAGTCCGCCCCCCGCTACCATTTCTTCTGCATCGTCCAACAAGATATATAGAGTAAAGCCCTTCCCCGCGATGCGGCATCGGTGCAGGACAGTCTCCGCCCGCGTGCGGGTGGAAGCGACCGGCCCTTGCGGGCCTTTGGGCAGAAGAGGAATAGATGAAAGCAGCCACCACCAGCGGATTCGGAATGAGCTCTCATCTCGTAGTGGGTGAGACCAGCAAACCCGAGCCGGGACCCGGCGACGTGCTCGTGCAGGTCCATGCCTCTTCGGTCAACCCCAAGGACTGGAAGCTCAACAAGCCGCTGACCTCCTTTGTCCCCAACATCGGGGGGCTGCGGCCCTTCATCATCGGTGACGACCTCTCGGGAGTGGTCGTGGCCAAGGGCGCGCAGGTCAGCGGGCTTGAGATCGGCGACGAGGTTTACGGCATGGACATGCGCCTTCGCACGGCGGCGTGCGCCGAGTTCGCGAAGATCGCCGCCAAGCGCGTCGCAAAAAAGCCGGCCAACCTCTCCCACAAGGAAGCGGCCGCCGTGCCGCTTGCGGCCCTCACTGCGCTGCAGGCCTTCCGGCTTGCTGACCTGGGCGCCGGCAAGCGCGTTCTGATCATCGGCGCCTCCGGCGGCGTGGGCACCTTTGCGGTGCAGATTGCCAAGGCGCTTGGCGCGCAGGTCACCGGCGTGTGCAGCGAGCGCAACATCGAACTCGTGAAATCCCTGGGCGCCGACGCGGTGATCGACTACACCGCGGGCGACTACCGCACGAAAAGCGACGACTTCGACATGGTCTTCGATGTCACGGCCTATGAGACCCCTCACAGCTGCCGCGCGCTCCTGAAAAAGGGCGGCACTTTCGTCACCACTTCGGGCCACGCGGGCGCCATGCTCGGCAACCTGCGCGCGCGCCTGACACCCGGCGCGCCCAAATCGACCTCGATCTGGGTCGAGAGCTACACGCGCGATCTCGAGACCCTGCGGGAGATGATCGAGGCAGGCAAGGTCAAACCGGTTCTCGACAGCGAGTACCCACTCGAGGAAATCAACGCCGCCTACGAGCGCAGCAAAAGCGGGCGCTCGCGGGGGAAGATTGTGATCAACATCGCGGAGTAATTCGAAGATCGCAGTTTGGGAACTTCCCAATCCCCTGAAAACAGGAACGGAAAAACCCGGCTCACGCCGGGCTTTCTCGTTCAATGCTGCTCCAATGGCTCACGCGAACGCATAATCCCCCAGCGGATACCGGCTCGCATTCCACAGCGAGAGCGCCGTGGGCGTGGGGCGCAGCAGGGTGGAGTCGCCGTGCTGGTTGAAGTAGTAGCTGTTGGAAGTCTCACAATGGCCGTTTTCGAAGACCGAGCTCTTCAAATTCTTCTTCATCTTCGCCACGAAATCGGCCTGGGCCTTGCTGCCCACTTCGAATTCATCGGCGCGGCGCCGGCGCATTTCCTTGATGCAGCGCTCGACATGCTTCATCTGGGCCTCGATGGCAAAGAAATACGACAGGCCGGTGAAGGCATAGGGGCTGGCGAAGTAGAACATGTTGGGAAAACCGTGAACGGTGATCCCCTCATAGGACTGGTAGCCGTGCTCGTTCCACCACTGGCCGAGTTCCACGCCGTCGCGGCCGATGACGTCGAAGGCCGGAAAGTTCCCCTTCTCCCAGACCTTGTATCCCGTAGCCAGGATGAGCGCGTCGATCTGCCGCTTCTTTCCGCTTCGGTCGACAATGCCGTCCGCCTCGATGTGGTCGATGCCGTCGGTAACGAGGTCCACGTTCTCACGCATGAAGGTGGGATAATAGTCGTTCGAGAATGTCGGGCGCTTGCAGCCGAAGTTGTAGTCGGGCGTGAGCTTGCGGCGCAGCTCGGGATCGGGGATCTGGCGCTTCAAATGCGCCTTGCACGCCTGCTCGGCCGAGCGGGTGAGATACTTGAACTCCTTGAAGTGCAGCGCCCCCACCACCATCAGCATCTCCAGCACACTCGAGGTGAAGTAGCGCGCCAGGCGCTGGGTCACGGGAAGCTTTTCGAAGAGTGTCTGCACGCCCTCGGGAATGCGCGTATCGAACTTCGGCGTCACCCAGATGGGCGTGCGCTGGTAGACGTCCATGTGGGCGAGCAACGGCGCGATCTCGGGCAGGAGCTGCACCGCCGTGGCGCCCGTGCCGATCACGGCCGCGCGCTTTCCGCGAAGCTCATAATCGTGGTCCCACTTGGCGGTGTGAATGACCTTCCCCTCGAAGGAACCCAGACCGGTAATGTCGGGATACTTGGGCTGGGAGAGAAAACCGGTGGCAAGAATGAGCAGCCGCGAGGTGACGGGCGCCCTGCCCTCGGTGTGCACGGTCCAGGTGTGGTCCTTCTCGTCGTAGACGACCTTCTCGACCTCAGTGTTGAACTGCATGAGTTTTCGCAGGTCGTACTTGTCGGCCACGTGCGCGGCATAGGCCTTGAGCTCGCCGCCCTTGGCATAGACCCGCGACCAGTGGGGGTTGGGCTCGAAGGAATACGAATAGGTCGTGGACGCGATGTCGACGGCCAGCCCCGGATAGGTGTTCAGGTGCCAGGTGCCGCCCACGTCGCTGGCGCGATCGACGATCAGCACATCACCAATCCCCATGCGCTGGAGCTGGATTGCCGCCCCCATGCCGCCAAAGCCCGCGCCCACGATGATCACCTCGTGGTCGGTACCCCCCTTTGCCCCGCTCGCCCGTTTCGCTCCGTTCGCCTTCATGACTGCCCCCTCCAATAAAGCGGAATGACGTATCATTCTTTGAATATCATGGAGCGGGCGTTCCAGTCAATTTATTTTCATGGACTCGTGAATACATCTGTATTTACAAATAGTTATAAAATTACAACGCTATTTTCGGCGGCGTAACCTCCGAAGCGGCGTGAAAAGTTGCATATCCCTGCCCCAGCAGGAAGATCGCCAGGATGCGAAGAATGATGTGCAACAACAAGGGCTTAAACTGCTCGCCGCCGCCCCCCATGCCCATAACGGAAACGACATTAATAGCCAGAACGACAGTCTGATAAACGGTCAAAAATATCACAGAGACAAGACCCGGCGCGAGAAGCAACCAAAGGATCCCGACCGCCAACAACACAACATCAAATGCGACTGCCCCCCACAGATCAGGCAGGATGACAATGGCCGAAATGAACCATACGAACTGGCCCATCTGCACCGCGAGCGCGCCGGAAAAAGGCTTTGATCGCTCAGGGCCGAGCTTTCCGAACAGGAATGCTCCCAGCGCCCAGCCAATCCCCGGAAAGAGCAACTGGATCCCAAAGTACCGTCCTGCAACCAACCCGCCGACTATGCCGAGCATCTGACCCATCGAGTTCGAATTCTTTCCAGCGTCTGCAGACATGACGATCTCCCCTGTGCCCCAATTTCAACGAACCCGCATTTTCAAACTATCGTGTTATCCCCATTGGCACCATCGGAATCTTCGGCTGTTGCAAAGTCGGTCAGCCACCTGCGCATCGCCATATACGCCGGGGGGGAGACTTGATATACTCCGACGGTGCCCGGTTCCAGGGCGTATGGAGGCACACGATGCTCAAGAAGATTCCCTTTCTACTCGCAATTGCCGGCATGGCCGGCGGGGTGTTCATCGCCATTCTCTTTGGCGCAAACGAGGCCATGTTCGAGCACAAGATCGCCGCGGGTCTCGAGCGCAATGTGAAGATCCAGGCCATGGCCGATCCGGCCGAGAAGGCAGCCAAGATCGCGGCCGAGGCGGGCAAGAACTGGCGCTACTACCAGCGCTACCACTTCCACGCCACGGGCATTGCCGCCATGGTGCTGGGACTCCTGCTTTTTCTGGTAAGGCTCGACGCGCCCGAGAAGCTCAAACTTGCGGCCTCGTATCTCAGCGCCGGCGGCGGGTTTCTCTACCCCTTTGTCTGGCTATTTGCCGGTATGTATGGGCCCGAGATGGGACGCTCCGAGGCAAAGGAAGCCTTCGCGGTCTTCGGCTATTCGGGCGGGCTCTTTCTACTGGGCGTGCTGCTCACGCTGGGACTCGCGGCCAAGTATGAGATCCGCGAGAGCGGGGCCTGATCCCCTCCTGACCCCGCTTCTGCCCCCTTCTCCGCCTTTCCCGAAGCAATTTTGGGCCCGGTGTGCTATACTAGTGTACGAATCACTTTTGACTGCCCCAAATGGGGCCAAAGCACCATTCGTGGGCAAATGCTGGGGGGAACAGCATGGCCGATCATCTTTTGGAGAAACCGCCCTATCCCTTGTCCGAGCGGCTGCGCTGGTATTTGCGCGGGCTGATCGAGGCCGGTGAGACGCAGAAGACTGTCCTGATTCTCGGACTGACCCTTCCCTTCTGCGTCTTCTACATCCTGCGCATCCACTATTTGATGGATCATCCGGGGGTTGAGGCTTATCTCAATCGCTCCATGCTCGCCCTGACGGGAACCGTGGTAAAACTCGCAACGCTCTGGGCGCTCGTTCTGACTACGTGGGGCGCCCTGCTCTGGCGCGCGGGGCGAAGCAGCCGCCTGCACCTGCATCTTACGCTTCAGAGCTGGTCGGTCGCGGTGTCCCTGGTCGCCTATGCCGTGGGCATGTTCACCAGCCCGGTCGCCGTCGCCTTCATCGCGGGCGCGCTTCTGGGATTCCTGCTCTTCGAAGTCCGCGTCATCTGGTATGCCATCTGGACCGGCACGGCGATCACCGTTGCCACGATCGTCGCCGAGCGCCTGGGCTATCTGCCCTATGCGCCGCTGCTTGCATCCTTCGATCGCTTCGGCGGCACGCCCAGCAATTCCTGGATATTGGG
Source organism: Chrysiogenia bacterium (assembly GCA_020434085.1). NCBI lineage: Bacteria > Pseudomonadati > Chrysiogenota > Chrysiogenia > Chrysiogenia bacterium. Next base: position 10,410 of record JAGRBM010000426.1, read on the forward strand.
AAGCGCAGTCTCGAGCATCTCCATGCTCTTTATCGCCTACGGCGTTTCTTCCTACATCATTTCCCGCTGGCGCGAGCGCGAGGCCCAGGCCATTGAGGCCCTGCGCTCGGTCGAACGCCTGGCCAACGCGGTCGATCACGCCGGTGAAATCGTCGTCACCACCGACGCCCGCGGCGTCATTGAATACGTCAACCCTGCCTATGAAGCCGTGACCGGATACGAGGCCGGCGAGAGTATCGGGCGCACGCCCCTGGAGATCTTCGGCTCGCCGCCCGAGGGCGACGCCCTGCTCGAAACAGGGCTGGGCCAGGCGCGAGAGAACGAATCCTGGAGCGGGCGCGTTGCGCTGCGCAAGAAGAATGGCTCAAAGGCCGACGTCGACTATACGATTTCCTGCGTGCTGGGCCGCGACTGCGAGGTGGAGAGTTACGTCGCCATCGCCCGCGACGTGACCGAGCAACTCCTGCTCGAAGCGCAGTTCCGGCAGGCACAGAAAATGGAAGCCCTCGGCCAGCTCGTCGGCGGCATCGCCCACGACTTCAACAACCAGCTCACCATGGTGGCGCTGGCGATCGAACTGCTCGGCCATGAGACAAACCTCAGTGCAGAGGGGCAGGAAGCACTCGACTCGCTCTCGGAATGCAACGAAGAAGCAGCCGGCCTGACCTCGCAGCTCCTGACCTTCAGCCGCAAACAGATCGACGCGCCCGATCCGGTCGACCTCGTGGCCGTCACCCAGCGCGCGACCACCGCGCTGCGCCGTTTGCTGGGGGAGCGCTACACCGTGCGGCTCAACCTGGCGGTCCCCGACGGTTACGTCGCCGCCAGCCCGGCGCAGCTCCTGCAGATTCTCTTCAACCTGTGCGTCAACGCGCGCGACGCCATGCTCGACGGCGGCGTTGTGGAAGTCTCGGTTTACGAGGCCGAAGTGCGTGAGCCCATTGTCCATCCCGATGCCACCGTGCAGGCGGGCGAGTACCTGGTCCTTCAGGTGCGCGATGAGGGCGCGGGCATTCCCCCTGCCATTTTGAGCCGCATCTACGAGCCCTTTTTCACCACCAAGCGCTCGCGCGGCACGGGCCTGGGGCTTGCCACCGTCTACGGGATCGTCACCCAGGCCGGCGGCACCATTCTTTGCGAGAGCGCCGAGGGCCGCGGCACCACCTTCCGGCTCTACTTCCCGCGGCTCGAAGCGCGCCCGCCCCAGAGCGTGGCGCCGCAAACGAAGAGCACGCCCGAAATGCCGGGAATGCACCAAACCGTGCTCGTTGCAGAAGACGAGGGCCGCCTGCTGCAGGGCGCGCGCCGCGTCCTTGAGCGCGCGGGCTACCACGTGCTGACCGCCGAAGGCGTGAGCGAGGCGCTCGAAATCTGCGAGGACTATGAGGGAGAGATCGATCTGCTCTTTACCGACGTCATCATGGCCGATGGCTCGGGCAGCCAGCTTGCGCACCTGTTCGGCAAGGCACGGCCCGATGTGCCGGTGGTCTACACCTCCGGCTATGTCGACGATGCGACCGCCCGGCGCGGCATTGCCGGCGGAAAGATCGAGTTTCTGGCCAAGCCCTACACCGCCGACCAGCTACTTCAAACAATGGCAAAGGTTCTCCAGCCGGAGAAGAACGCGCGGCCGCCGGCCTGAGGAACGACATGGACGCACCGAGCCGAAGAATCCTGGTAGTGGACGACGATCCCCGGATCGGTCGCCTGACGGGTAAGTTGCTCTCGAAGATGTTTCTTGGCGCCAACGTGTTCGTCTCGCCCAGCGGCCCGGCCGGGCTCGATGTGGTGCGCCAGCACCGCCCCCACGTCATCATTCTCGATCACGTCATGCCCGAGATGGATGGCAAGGAATTCCTGCGCGACCTGCGCACCGATACCTGGGGGCGCGACATTCCGGTGCTGGTCATGAGCGGCTACGACCTCGACGTACTCTACCGCGAGGAGCCAAAGGTGGAGTTCCTTCGCAAGCCGCCGCGGCGCGGCGCCATGGAGGACGCGCTCGTCAAACTGCTCATTCAGATTCTGGGCGGCAAACCCGTCCTCGAGTGCACCGAAGAGTTTCTCGCCCTGCGCGAGGGTTTGGGCGAGAAGCTTTTTGTCGAGCGCACTTCCTCGCGGCGCCCCGGCGGCCTGCTGGGCAGGTGGAGAAAGCGCTAGGCCGGCTCCGGCCCCACCTTCACGAGCTGCTTGCCCTGGTTGGCACCGGAAAAGAGACGCAGCAGCGCCTCGGGGGCGCGCTCCAGGCCATCGACTACATCGACAGCCGACTTGATGCGCCCCTGCCCCACCCAGGTGCCCAGTTCTTTCATTGCCTGCGGGAACTTGCCCGCGTAGTTCATCAGGATGAAGCCCTCCATGCGGGCGCTGTTGATGATGAGCGACATGTAGTTGCGCGGCCCCGGTGAAAGCTCGGCCTCGTTGTAGCGGGAGATCGCACCGCAGAGCACGATGCGCCCGTGCTTTCGGATGTTGGCGAGCGCGACGTCGAGGATCTCGCCGCCCACGTTGTCAAAGAAGACGTCGATTCCCTTCGGGCAGGCCTCGCGCACCTGCGCGGCGAGCTCGCCCTCGCGGTAATTGATCGCCGCGTCGAAGCCGAATTCGGATGTAAGGCGCGCGCATTTCTCCGCGCTACCCGCCACGCCCACGGCACGGCAACCCTTGATCTTCGCGATCTGCCCGACCACCGATCCCACGCCCCCCGCGGCGCCCGAGACGAGCACGGTCTCCGCCTCCTTGGGAAGCCCCACTTCAAGCAGGCCGAAGTAGGCAGAAAGACCTGTGATGCCCAGCACGCTGATGGCGTCGGTGAGCGAGATTCCCGGCAGCAGCGGCGTCAGCTGCGTGGGCTTGGCGAGTGCGTACTGCTGCCAGCCGAGCATGCCGCTCACGAGCTGCCCGGCCTTCACGCTGGGAGCCTTGGACTCCACGACCTCGCCCACGCTCATCCCGCGCATCACTTCGCCGATGCCGACCGGTGGCATGTAGGACTTCTGGTCGCTCATCCACCCGCGCATGGCCGGGTCGATGGAGAGATAGACATTGCGAACCAGCACCTTGCCCTCCGGCACATCGCTGATCGTCTGTATGTTCGATTCGAAGTTCTCTGCCGACACCATTCCCTCGGGCCGGGACTTGAGCAGAATCTGCTGGTTCTCGATTGGGTTCATTGCGTTTCTCCTGGAAGCACAAAGGCTAGACCACGGCCGCCCCGAAGAAAAAAAGCGCCCCCTTCGGGGCGCCTTTTCAGTGAAACAGCTTGCGTCACTCACACCAGCTTGAAGCTGCGGACGAACTTCCAGAGCTCGTCGTAGTCGAAGTAGGTCGTCCCTTCCGAAACAAGGCCGCCCTCGAAATCGAGCACTTTCCCATAAAGCGTATCGACCAGGCCCTCGCGGTTCTTGAAGCCGTGGAAGTGGTAGGGCTTGCCATCATCGCCGGTAAAATCGAAGTCGTAGGTCATCACTCCGACTTTCGCGCGCGGATCCATCCGGATCGTCCCGCGCATGGGACTCTTCGCAGCAAGCCCCTCGGCCTTCACTTCACCATCGAGGGCGATCACGCCACCGCCTGCGCCGAAAAAGCCGGGAATCGTCTCGCTCTGCGCCGCGGCAGTGAACATAAAGTCCAGACGCTCACCCTTGCGCGGCCCGGTCTGCAGGACGTGATAGCCCACCATCTTTTCATCGAAGTAGATTCCGCGCGAACGCAGGATGGGGAGCCGCTCGATCGCGGTGGAAATCACTGACATGTCCTTAGTCTCCGGCGGCAGATAGGATCAATTCGCGCAACACGAAGTGTAGTGGGCCGGGCGTAAATGTGAAAGCGCGCCAGAATAGGCCTTACCAAGTTACCATGCGATCCCATTCCCTACGGAAACTCCAGTCACCTTTCCATCCAGAAAATTCACCAAGATCTCGGAGTATATCCTTAAGTAACAACTGTCGGGCTGATCGATCCTGCAATCCAAGGACTTTGATGAACCCATCAAGTCCTCGAATGGCCGCTTAACAAGCAAGTGGTAGGTATAGCGCCAAGCGAACTCATTCTCTTCAAGCGGCTTGCCGAGTATCGCCCTTACAGCCTCTTTCTCCAACCCTATCCGAAGGCCGCTTTCCGTCGCGACCAGCCCGTTTACCCTTGCTGATTTTTCACACAAATGACGATGGAAATACCGATCCTGCTTTGCTGCGATTCGAAACGATGACAGATTATGAAAACCTCCCACAGGTCCGGTGCAAAATTCTACCGCTGTCTCATCGTTTGTGTCTGCGGCCACATAGCAGGCACAGTTCGAAATATTCTCATTTCCCGAGTCACGCGTCTCTCCAAGCTTAAGGCGCACCGACTCAATCGTATCTTCAGTCGATTCATGAATATCGAATCCCATGAACTTGAGATGCCGTCGATCAATTTGCACGGCGATGCCGGGCCGCTCCGTCGGCACTTTCTCCTCCGGCAATGACTCCCATTGCGCACGCGTTAGGTCGGCGGCCATTCCCGTCAATACCAACAACGCCAGCACGCCAAAACGAGTCAGCAGTGCTCCTGATGATCTCATCAAATTCCGTCTCACTTCCCCTCCCGCCACATGAGCCAGATCTTTGCGCCCAGCACTTCGATCTGGCGGCTTACTTCGAAGCCGAATTTCGAATAGAAGCGCACGCTGCTCTCCCGCCCGGTTTCGAGATAGCCACCG
>JAGRBM010000427.1 GCA_020434085.1 Chrysiogenia bacterium
AGCGAAGCGGCCGCGGCGCGGCGGACCTCCACGTTCTTGTCGCGTAGCGCCACCATGAGAAGCGGCACCACCTGCGCGGCATCGGCCTCGCGCTCGCCGAGGAAATACGCGGCGCGGGCGCGGATCGAGGGATCGGCATTGTCGATGAGGAAGGCGATGTCGGAAGTGCTCATCGCCGCGGCATTCTCGAAGGGGTCGTAGTTGCCGCTTGGCGAATCGCTGCGCGCGCCGCAGCCGGCCAGCAGCGAGCACGCAAGCATCACGCACAACAACGGACGCACGCCGCCCGCCGCGATTCTCCTCCAACTCAGCGCCACTGAACCCCCAGGCTGCCTTTCATTTGGAAAGAAAAGGCTACCACGAAAGAAGCGGGCGGGCGAACAGCGAAACCGCCCGGAGGGCGGCCCCGCGCCCTCTCCCCCCGCTGCCGGGGGGAGATGCCCGGAGGGCAGAAGGGGGGGGAGCCTGGCGGCAACTTGCGGCACCCCCTCAGCCCGGCTTTGCCGGACAGCTCCCCCGGCGGCGGGGGAGCAGGATCAGTTGTCGATTACTTCCCCAGCCGCTGCCGGATCACTTCGTAGAGCAGGATCCCCGAGGCGACCGAGGCGTTGAGGGAGGCGACCTTGCCGGGGAGCGGGATGTTCACGAGCGCGTCGCAGGTGCCGCGCACGCGGCTGCGCATGCCCTTGCCCTCGGCGCCGATGACAAGAATGAGCGGGCGCGCAAAGTCGAACTTGTAGAGCGGGTCCCCGTCGCCGGCGTCGGCGCCGACGATCCAGAAGCCCGCCTCTTTGGCCTTCTCGAAGGAGTCCGAGAGATTCACCACCTGCGCCACCGGAAGGTGGGCGCTCGCCCCGGCGCTGGCCTTCTCCACCACGGGCGTGATGCCGGCGCTCCGGCGCTCGGGAATGATGATGCCGCGCCCGCCGAAGGCCTCTGTACTGCGGATGATGGCCCCCAGGTTGTGGGGGTCGGTGATCTGGTCGCAGGCGACAAGGATCGGGTTCTTCTCGGCCGCAAGCGATTTCTCCAGCAGGTCGGGCAGCTTCCAGTAGCCAAAGCCCCCGCTCAGCACGGCGACAATGCCCTGATGGCGCCCGCCCTCGGCCAGGCGGTCGAGCGCCTCGCGCGGGGACTCGCTCACCTTCACGTTCTGGGTGGCCAGCGCCTTGGCCAGCCGGGGGTCGCGCGCGGCATTGCTGCGCGTGGCCACGTAGAGGCGGCGAATGCGCTGCCCGGCCTCGATGGCTTCGAGCACCGCGTGTTTTCCGTAGACGACCCGTTCTTTCATCGTGGGGACACTCCGGGGCGCTGAACCCGCCCGGCGCCGGTGCCGCCGCATGAGCCGTTTCGGCCATCTCAGCGCGCACTTGCACGTGCACGAGCACGTGCACGATGCAGATCTTCCTCTGTGTTGCCGCCGCTCGTGGCGGGCAGGCCCGCCTGCTTCCCGGCGCGTATCCGACTATATAGTGGAGAAGCGAGCGAATCGAGCAATGGCGGATCGAAACCAGGAAGCCGGGCCCAGCATCGATGAGCTGGTGCGGCGGGCCCGCACGGCCCAGGGCGATGAAGTGGGCCCCATCCTCCACCACCGCAATGAGGAAGTCCTGTTTGCGCTGCTGGAGAATCCCCACCTGCGCGAGCTGCAGATCATCCGCTTCCTGCAGCGCCGCGACCTTCCCCAGAGAATTTTTCCCAAGATCGCCGGCAACAAGGACTGGATGGCCAAGAAATCGGTGCGCCTCGCCCTGGCCAAGAACCCCAAGGTGCCGCGCTACGTGTGGAACGCCCTGCTGCCGCGCTTCCTTCCGATGGAACTGGTGCAGATTGCGAGCGATCCCTTCGTCGGTGCCGACCGGCGTATCTACATCGACCGCGCCGTGGCAGAGCGCGTGCCCATGCTCCCGCTTGGAACGAAGATGAACCTGGCGCGCCGCGCGGGCCCCGGCGTTCTCGAGGCCCTGCTGCTGGACAACCCGCCGCCCAAGCTCATGGAGTCACTGCTTCCCAACAAGTCGATGACCGAACACATGCTCGTGCGCGGCGTCGGCGCGGGGATGCGGCACGAGGGTTCGCTGGCGCTCATCGCCGCGCACCCCGAGTGGGGAAAGCGCCAGCACCTGCGCCGCGCGCTGGCCAAGAACCCGGCCACCCCGCACGGCCACCGCGCGCGGATCATCGCCGAGATGACCGCCTACGAGCTGCGCGAAGTGCTCATCGATTGCTCTTCCCACCGGCACATCATCGTGATGGTGGAAGAAGAACTCGACTCGCGCCCGGGCGACGGGCGCAGCAAACCCAAGCGCCCCATGTCCCGCGAGGAAGTCGAAGCCGCACTCAAGGATCTCAAGAAGCGCCGCAAGCCCGCGCCGAAGAAAAGCGCCGCGGACATCCGCGGCGCCAGCGCCGACAAGC
>JAGRBM010000428.1 GCA_020434085.1 Chrysiogenia bacterium
GTCGTGCCCTGCCGCTTGAGCAGGCGCAGCTTCTGCCAGATCAGGTGGCGAGCCTGCGGGTCGAGGCCCGTTGTGGGTTCGTCGAGAATGACCAGGTCGGGCGCGTTGACCAGTGCGCGCGCAATCAGCAGACGCCGGCGCATGCCGCCCGAGAGCTTGTCGATGTTCACGTCGCGCTTGTCTTCGAGGTGCACGAATTCAAGGAGGTCTTCGGCGCGGCGGTGGGCCTCCGCGCGCGGCACGCTGAAGTAGGAGGCGAAGACGAGCAGGTTCTCGTAGGAGGTAAGCTCTTCGTCGAGGGTGTCGTCCTGGGTGACGACGCCGAACCTCGCGCGCACCTGGCGCGGGCGGTGCTGGATGGGCGTGCCGAAGAGCTTGATCTCGCCGCCGCTGATGTGGGCCTGCCCGGTCATCATGCGCAGCGTGCTCGTCTTGCCCGCGCCGTTGGGGCCCAGCAGGCCCACGCACTCGCCGCGCTCCACCGAAAACGAGAGCGCGCGCACGACCTCGTCGGCGCCGTAGCGCTTGGTCACGTTGCTGAGTTCGACGATGGGCGTGTTCACAAACGGATGCCGCTTCCCTTGGGGGAATGAGAGTTCAAGCCTTCGATGCGTGCCTTTGGGAAAAGTTTCAGGCTTTTTCTACAGTGAGTTTCTTGGCGTCGTGGCCGTCGCGGACGAGGAAATAGTCCGCGCCGTCGTCGGGACCCTTGAAGGCGACCTTGCCCTCAAAGCTCGTTTCGACTTCCTGCAACAGGAACTTCAGGAAGGAGACGTTCGTCTCCTTGATGCGCTTGAGTTGGGCCAGGCCCTCTGGATCTCCGGATAACTGCATCGAGCGCCCCTTCGAAGCTCCCCGCGGCGACTTCCCTCACGTCTGGCGTATAGGAAGTCTAGTCCTCCGGTGCGCCGGCGTCCAAGGGCGGTCGCCCCGAAGCTTCGGGGCGGGCCTTCAGGGACTTTTGGGCCCCCAGCGCGCGCTCAGTACCACTCTTCGTACTTGGGCCAGCGCAGGGTGTCGTAGATTTCCTTGAGCTTGGCGCGGACCTCTTCCTTGTCGAAGGTCTGCTCCACTTTCGGCTCTCCCAGGAAGTAGAGCTTCACCTTGTCGCCCTCGACGGGATCCCCAAGGTTGTGGACGGCAAAGCCCCCGTAGAAGATGAGAACGCCCAGGCCCAGGTTGTGGCTGAGCACGCGCCAGGTGGTGCGCAAGAAGAGGTGCGCCGGGAGCTGCGTCTCGCGCCCGTCGGCACTGATGATTGCGGTCCAGCCCTTGCGGGTAAAGGTGAACTTGCCGTAGCTGATGGAAACCGGCTCCTCGAACGCGGGTTCGCCGGGGTTGGCTGCAACTGCTGCTGCACTCATCGTTCGGGATCCTTTCTGAACCAGATCACCGCGCAGCGGCGAGAATCGCCCGTGCCGGTGATGGTGAAGCTGCCGCCGGCGGGAATCTCCAGCAGGTCGCAGACTTCGAGCTCGGCGCTGCCGGCCTCGGCACCATCGCCGCCCGTCAGTGCCAGATGCGGCGAGCCGCGGAAGACCAGCACGTAGCTCTTGGTATCGGAGGAGAACGGCTTCTTCGGTCCGCCGGCCGAGACGATCAGGTCGAAGCGCGTGTCGTCGACGCGGGCGACCACTTCGGGGGCGTCCTCGGCGCGCCTGGCATCCGCCACCATCGCGCGCAGCGGCACGAAGCCCGCGCGCTCATCGAAGATGGGGGAATTGCTCGTGATCTTGGTCGGGGTGAGGTCCATGTCCTCGAAGTCGGGATGGACCTCGATTTCCGCGGGGGGCTCCAGCGTGGTGCATTTGTTCTTCTGCGAGGACTCGTTGTAGCGCACCGGCCCCTTGGCGCAGTAGACGGTCGAGAGAATGCGGAAGCGCGCGCCCTTCGAAGGCGGGCGGTACTCCATGAAGCGCTTGAGATACCCCGGCCAGTGGGCGAGCCCCACCGGGTGGAGCACGATGTCGCCGATCTTGCTCAGATACGCGCCCAGCTCCTCGCCCGTATCGGGATCCATGAGGTAGGTCTTGGCATCGATGCCGTCGATGGGAGCAAAGCCCGTCGGGAACACCAGGTTGAACTCGTCGGAGTAGTTCACGTGGCCGAAGAAGAGCGGCTCGCTCGCACAGACGACCTCGATGACGGCCTCGCCGATCTCGGCGATGATGGTGAGCTGGTGTTCGAGCTGCTTGGGATTGGCCGCCCAGACGCGCAGGTTCACCAGGGAAAAACCCTCGGGGCTTCCCTTCAGGTGCAGCGCGCCGGGCCGGATGTCCCAGCGCTCAGCCGCCGGATGGACTTCGTAACTCGCCTCCATGGCCACTCTCCTCGAGGCCCGCGACATTGACTGACGCGGGCGTCATTTCCGCAGAGGTAGATAGCGCACGGGGCGGGGGCGGTCCACTGGGGGGCTAGGGATACTCGGGAAGCTTGCCCTCGGACTCGCGCTTTTGCTGCTCCTCGAGCGTCACGGCCGTGGGAAGCGGGTCGATCTTTTCGGAGACTGCGTCGTAATTCTCGCACTCGGTGGCGTTGATCTCGATGAAGCGTTTCCACTTCTCGGGCACCTCGTCCTCGGGAAAGATTGCCTGGACCGGGCAGGCGGGCACGCACGCGTCGCAGTCGATGCAGGTTTCGGGATTGATGTAGACCATGCGGGGTCCCTGGTGGAACGCCTCGACCGGGCAGGCCTCAACGCAATCGGTGTAGCGGCAGTCCACACAGTAGTGGGTAACGACATAAGCCATGGTGATGCTCCCTCCTTCGGCTTGGCCGCGAAAACCCCGCGTTCGCACGCAAGTCCCCGCGGCGTTTGATGTGTCCACCATGCCAATCCTGGAAAAAGCCCGCAAGGGTTGACCCTTCGGCGGGAAATTACGACGAATACAAAAATCCCGGCGGGCGGTCACCGGGATTGCTCCCCGCGTCGTTGGGCGCCTGCTGCCTACGTTGGTGCGGGATGGAGAAAAGGTTGGTGGCCGTTTTTCGGGGAAAGCCCCTTTTTGATTATTCTGCGGCCTTTAGTCTTTCCAGAACTTGACCAAAATCCAGGGTGTAAGCGTTAACCTTTCCGGTCTGGTCAATTGAAACAAACGCAATCGGTCGCACCTGTTGTTTCTTGTCTCCAAACTGAATGGCCAAATCGATCACCCACGATCCGTCTGTCTCCGTTCGAACAGATGCAGCGTAGGTATTCCACTGGGGATTCCGAATCTCTGCAAGAAAGTCCTCTGGAATGCGGTGATCCCGTCCAGCTACTTCGACATTCATTTTATCGATCAATAAGTCCGAGGCTTCCCAATGAAATTCGAACTTGCTTCTTATCGCTCCAACCGGTTGCTCAAGCTCTCCGTTAAATTCGAGAGTCTTCCATAGAAATGGGTAGGGCGATGTAGCAGACGCGCTACTCGCCGCAACCAACACACAGATACCCCAGTACAGAAAGATTGATCGGCGCATTCTCAGCTCCTGTTCATTCCGAAGCGCGGCTGGCAATGGGAGTCAATCTGGTTGAAGTCCGACCGCTTGGCGAAGTCCCATTATGGTTGCCGGATTTTTGGAGATTGTTGGGAAGGCGGAAATGGTGTTGTGTGCAAAGTCTCCGCGGTCATCGCGTGTCTACTTCTTCTCTTTCGCCTGGGTCCGGAACTTCACCTTGGTGCCGCCGGAGTCTTTTTCTTCTCCGGCGGGTTCGAATTCCACTTCGATCTTCATTTTCATGCCGGTCATGGCGTTGCGGACGATTTCCTCGGGGGTGGTGTCCTGGAAGACCTTGGCCACTTCGCGGGCGATGGCGTCGAAGAGTTCTTCCTTGCTCTTGGAGGACTGGCTGACGATGTAGCCGGTGAGGTCCTTGGGGACCTTGAGCTCGGCGAGCTGGCGCCGGATGCCGTCTTCGGTCAGGAACAGGGCGCCCAGACCTGTGTAGAAGGTTCGCTTCATGACGTCGGGGACCAGACCTTCAATCCGGGCTGAAAGGGTGCGGGCCTCGCGCTCGTCTCGGTCGTCGAATTCCTCGCTCACGGCGGTGTCCTTCCTGCTGGTCGCCACGGGGGCTCTCCCGCCTTTTTCTGCGGGGCCCGGCGCTGCGCACCTGTTCGATGGGGAGCATTCTACACCCAATCGGCCCCGTAGCGGAAACCTCGTTTTGTTTCAGGCAGCGGCCTTCAACTAGGATGGGCGCGCCGGAGCGGTGGCAGGTGCACGCCGCCCCTTCGGCAGGGTCCGCCCGGGGCGGCCCGCATCTTTTCGGGGGAAGCCTCAGACGCATGGGCGTGTCCGTTCGATATCTGCTGCTTGTGCTGCTGGCGTTGCTGGCGGCGCCGCTGCGCGCCCTGGCGCAGCCTTCGGACAGCGCGCCCGCGGCAAATGCCGCCCCTGCGCAGGCCGAAGTTCCCGGCCAGCCCGCCCCGGCCAAGGAAGGCACGCCCGAAGAGCGCGCCCGCGCCGCCGATCACGAGCGCCGGGGCATCGAGTGTTACGAGAACCTCAACTACGGCTGTGCGCGCGCCGAGCTGCAAAAAGCGCTCGCCCTGCACGAGACGGTCTCCATTCACCAGTATCTGGCCTACACCCTGGTCGCCCTGGGCGAGGAAGAGGGCGCGGTCGATCACTTCGTTCGCATCAAGCAACTCGATGCAAGCTACGCCCTCTCGCGCAAGAAGGTCTCGCCCAAGATCTACCGCGCCTACCGCATCGCGCTGCACCGGCATGAGGCCGAAGAGCGCGCCCGCGAGCGCAACCTGCTCACGCGGAGCCGCACGCAGATCGATGACTTCTTTACCGGCCTTGTCGAGCCCATCCAGGAGTCCGAGATCTCCTGGTTCGAGGTGGACTTCGAGGACCGCATCCAGATGGAGCTCTTCGTCGGTTACTCCCTGATGGTGGGTGATGAAGTAACCCCTGTGGCCAACGGCTTCGAGGCCGGGCCCACCTTCGGCGGGCAGTTCCTCTATGCCATCAACGAGAACCTGACCGTCGGTCCGAGCATCCGCTACTCCAACCACTTCGAGACCGCGCGCCCCGGGCCGCGCTCGCTGGACATCCTGCTCACCGGCGGCGAGGTCCGCCTGCAGGAAGTCACCCGCACCTTCCTGTTCTTCATGGGCCTTGGCGGCGGCGCCGCGCTCATGGGCTTCGACGGGGTGGGCGACGAGCTGGGCTGGTACGTGGCCCCCACGGCCGGCGCCCACGCCATCGTGACCAAGAACCTCTCGCTGGGCGTTCGCGCCGGGCTGACCCTGCTCCAGCGCACGGCCAACGTCACCGGCAAGGACACGGCGCTCGAAGTGCCGGTCATGTTCGAGCTGAGCTACCTGTACTGAGGCCTGCGGGCCGTCATCCTTTTTCGTCCACGTCCACGCCTGCCCTGAGCTTGCCGAAGGGTCCACGTCCGTTGTTCCCTCCCCGTGGCGGGGAGGGCAGGGAGGGGTTCTTGGGGCAAGCTCGCACCAACCCCCTCCGGCCTTCGGCCACCTCGCCCGCTACGGGGGAGGGAGGAAGCAAAGGCGCGCAGCGCGCGTTCACCCCTCACCCTCGCGTCGCTCGACCTCTCCCCTTTGGGGGAGAGGTGCTGATCAGGGCGCGCAGCGCGCGTCCTTGATTCCCTCCCGCTGATTTCCTAACCTGCCGGAATCTCAAAGGAACGTGGGAATTCATGGCAACGGCGCTCCGTAGTGTATTGGACACGGTTCAGGCCTCGCGGGTGGTCATTCGCGATGTGAACCGCTTTCGTCAGATCGTCACCGTGCTGGCGCGCCACGGATTCGGCGCGGTCCTCCAGCAGCTCAACCTCAACGAAACCTGGCTCAAACCGATCCTTCGGCAGGCGCCCGCCGAAGACGCCTCGCAGGTCTCGGTGGAGAAGCGCATCCTCCATGCCATGCAGGAGCTGGGCCCGACCTTCGTGAAGCTCGGCCAAATCCTCTCGACCCGTCCCGACCTCGTGCCCGCCAGCCTGATCGACGAACTCACGAGCCTGCAGGACCAGGTGCCCGTCTTTGCCTGGGAACAGGTGAAGGAACAGGTGGAGCGCGAGCTGGGCCGGCCCATCTCCGAGGTGTTCGAGGAATTTTCCGAGACGCCGCTGGCCAGCGCGTCCATCGCGCAGGTGCACGTGGCAAAGCTCAAGGACGGCGAGGAAGTCGTCGTCAAGGTGCAGCGCCCGGGCATTCAGCCGCAAATCGAAGCCGACGTGGAGATCATGGCCTTCCTGGCCAAGCAGCTCGAAGCCAACTTCCCCGAGACCAAGCTCGTCTCGCCGCTGGGTATTGTTCGCGAGTTCGAAAAATCGATCATGAAGGAAATCGACTTCCGCACGGAGGTCGAACACCTCGAGCGCTTCCGCCGCCAGTTTCAGGGCGTCGAGCACGTCCACTTCCCCGATCCGATCAAGGAATACTGCACCCGGCGGATCATGGTGATGGAGTTCATCCGTGGGGTGAAGGTCACCGAGCTCGGAGACGACTCCAAGTACGACAAGAAAGAGATCGTCCGCACGGGCTTCAAGATCGTCTTCAAGATGATCTACGAGGACGGCTTCATCCACGCCGACCTGCACCCGGGCAACATGCTCATCCGTGGCAGCAATGAAGTCTGCATCATCGACTGCGGCCTGGTGGGGATGCTCACGCCCAAGCAGCGCGAGTACATCACCGACCTGCTCATCCAGCTCGTAAAATCCGACTTTCACGGCCTGTGCCGCGTGCTCTGGAAGATGGGCATCCACAACAAGCCCGAGGAATACTTCGACGTCTTCGAGGCCGATGTCTCGCCGATCCTCCAGAAGTGGTTCGTCGGCACGGAGATTTCCGAGATCGAGTTCGGCGGCCTGTTCAAGGACTTCGTCGACGGCGCCATGCGCCACGGCATCATCATGCCGCCCGACTACACCATGACCTTCAAGGCGCTGGTGACCATGGAGGGCATCGGCAAGCAGCTCGATCCCGAGATGGACCTGCTCACCGAGGCGCAGCCCTACGTCAGCAAGCTGCTCATGGAGCGCTACAGCCCCCGGCGCATCCTCTCGGAAGTCTACGAGGGGGTGAGCACCTTCGTGCAGGCGGTGCGCTACCTGCCCGACCGGGCCAACACCGCGCTCGAACAGCTCAAGCAGGGCCAGATCTCCATCGGGATGGAACTGGCCGAGACGCGCCGCGCGCTGGCGAGCTATCAGAAAGCCCAGAACCGCAACCAGCTCAGCATCGTCATTGCCGCGCTGCTGCTGTGCGGAACGCTGACCGTCGAATTCACGCAGTTCGAGCTCTTTGGTCTTCCAGGCCTCAGTGTTGTATTTTACGCCCTCGCCGGCGTCCTCGGACTCGGCTGGTTTCTCGGTATCTTGAGATCCGGAGGGGCTTAAACAGCCCCCCGCGACGGGCGTTTGCACTTGAACACGCAGAAGATTTTCCAGACAGATCACAAGCAAAGCCGGATGCGCACCTGCATCCGGCTTTCGCTCTTGGCGCTGCTCCTGGCGACGGGAATGTTCGCGCCGGGGCTCGCGCGCGCGGCGCCCAATGAAGAGAAGTTGACGCTCGATGGAGCCGGCACGCAGACCAATGCCCCGATGGCGGCGGCGGCTTATGCGCCGCTGGGCCTGCTCCTGGTGGCCAACCATGACAGCGACACGGTCAGCGTGTTTGAGATGCCTGTTCTGGGGCCCGTGCTCGACAGCATGGGCGACCCGCTGACTCTTTCGGTCGTGGACCAGCCCGTGGCCATCGCGATCTGGGATGACACCAGCGTGATGCAGTCCACGCCGACCGTCGCCTACGCCTTTGTCGCGGGTTACGGCGACAGTGCGATCAGCGTGATCGACCTGTTTGCGGAGCCGCCGGTGGTGCTTACCGACCGGGAGATCGACCTGACTCTTGATGAGGACATCAACACGCCCGGCCCCACGGCGCTGGCGGTCATGGGGGATGAGCTCTTCGTGGCGACCAACGGGGATGGAACGGTGATGCGTTACGACATCACCGACCTTCCCGGCATGACGCCCGCGCATGTTGATTTTCCGGTGGATACGACCGATCGCACCAGCAATGCCGGCAATGCCATCGCGTGTACTGCAACCGCGACGGTCTCGCCTGCCGGGGCAAAGCCGCGTTCGCTCACCGTATTTGAGGGCTTTCTGTGGGCGGGCTGTACCGACGGCTCTGTCAGCCAGATCAGTCCCTCCGACGGCGCGGTGACGCGGATTTACGACAACACGGGCGGTCCCAGTCAGGCCGCGGCCCTGGCGGGCGATCCGCGCGGGAACGAAATCCTGTATGTGCTCGATGACGATGCCACCGGTGAGCGAGGCATCTACGCGCTCGATTTCACGGGCGGCACATTGGCCGATCCCCCGTACATCGAGAACATTTGCGATCAGGGCAACGCCCCGCGGCGCAGCATCCCCATCCCCAGCGGCAATGCCACGGCGATGGTTCCCTACGACGATCCGAGCGACACCACGAACTGGCTGGTGGTGCTCAGCACGAGCAGCACCGGGAGCAACCTGACGCTCGTCAACGTCGCAAGCATCGATCCCGAAGGAGATGTGCCCGAGTGCACCCTCGACGCCGAGGACGGAATCTCTTTTACCGTGCCGCTCACCCTGGGCGATCCGGTGTTCTCCACAACCACGACACCAAATGACCTTTCCCAGCAGATCGGGGTGTATGGCAGCTACATCGCCGTGCCCAACTACCGCGCGAGCGGCGGCGCCGACATGGTCTCGCTCGTGACGGATGCGGCGCTCCTCGAAGAAGCCGGACCCGCGGTCCTGGCCTTCGGGTACAACGACGGTGACGCGATGACCGTGGAAGACAACAACGTGAAGACCCAGGTGGATATGGTCTTCACGACAGACGAAGA
>JAGRBM010000429.1 GCA_020434085.1 Chrysiogenia bacterium
ATCGCCAGATCGCCGCCGGCGTCCACGGTCTCATCCGAGGCAAGCACGGTGTAGAGCGTCGAGCCGTCAGGCGTCATCGCCAGAACGTCACCCATATCGCCGACCGGCGCAGCGCCGCGGAGCGAGGCCGAGACATCAGTCGGGTCGATGTCATAGAGAGCGCCACCCTGCAGAGCCAGCAGTTCATTCGAATTGGGATCAAAGGTCAGGTCGGTGATGTCGCCGAACTGCGTGCCCTGACCGTCATCGATCGGGTAATCCGAGGCATACTGGTAACCGTCATCCAGGTCGAGCTTGCGCATTCCCGCGCTGCTGCCCGCGTACAGCTCCGTGGCGTAGACGGTGCAGTTGTAGGGCCGCGTCGTTCCGACGAGCTGCCCACTGTCGGCATCATTGGGATCGATCGCGATGCCGCTGAACCCGACCCCTGAGCTGCTACCGAGGGTGTAGAGACCATAGGTGCCCGAGCTGTCCGCGAAGTAGGGATCAATCGCAACCAGTGGCTCAAAGGCGCTGGCGTTGTCGGCGCCGCCGATGAGCACACCTTCCACGGCGTTGTCGCAGGTCATGTTGACGGGTGTGCTGCCCCAGGTCCAACCGGGTGAGTTGTAGGGATCGTAGTAGTCGAGCCCGCCCGCGGCCGAGAGCAGGAAGCTGTCACCGGGGTTGATCGAGCCACCCGAACCCACGAAGTAGAACGGATCGCAGATCCAGTGATTCTTTTCGCGCCATTTCTTGGTATAGCCCACGTCGAAGTTGCTGAAGTTCCAGTCGGCCGTTTCGCAGTAGGGGGATTCACCGCCACGCGCGCTGGCCGCCGCCTGACCGACCTTCATGCCCGCCAGACGGAACGTGCCGGGCGAGCCATAGAGGTAGGGATGCTCGACACGCATGTCGCCACTTTCGTCGATGGCGCAGGACATGGGCTTGTTGAAGCGACGGACCTTCACGTTCGCAACATTGGTGAGCGCATTGGGATTGAGGGGAACATTGTCGACCTCAACCGCCGGGAGCGGATAGCAGTATTCGGGATATTCAGGGTCCTCGGGATCGCAGATCTGCGAGGGAACCACGTCCTGCTCGTAGTAGGAATCGTAGTATGCCTGGTTCGTAACCGGACCGCTGAAGTAACAGGGCGTGAAATCGAAGTTCATCACCTTGCAGGGGTCGTTGGGATCGTAGAGGTTGATGATGTTCACGCTGCTCTTCTGCCAGAGCGCGCCGCCGGGATAGGGAATGCCGAAGGTCGGCACCGACACCGTATTCCACACTGTCGGGAACGCGGGCGGTTCGGTCGGAAGCAGGCCGCGTCCGCCCAGTCCGCCGCCGGAGCTGGAAAAGAGTGCGTTCATCGACTGACCGGTGAGGATCAGGCCGCCGGCACTGGTCTGCTGATAGGAGCCATTCGAGTCGACCACGTAGCTGACCGCGCGGTTGCCGACCGCCATGGTCTCGCCGTATTCGGCGGTCTGCACGAGGGCTTCGCCAAGCAGAGAGGGCAGGCCCAGCGGGTGCATGGTGCTCGTCGTCGCGGTACCGTCGGAATTCGCCGGCGTAGTGAAAACTTCTTCGCTGAAGTTCATGGTCAGGCGCGCGTTGCGTGCGCAGCCGTTGAGTTCCAGATCCTGCGTGTTGGGCATCCCGCTGGCGGTTGTATTCACGTAGATGCCCTGCTCAAGACCCTGCTGGCCGATGAAGGGAATACCGAAGAACCAGGTGTCATCAAAGGAGCCCGAGACTTCAAGGTTCTGGCCATTCACCATCGAGTAACCGAAGGCATCAACCGGACCGTAATCGCTGACCCCGACGCCGGTGTAGACACCGAAGATGTCCACACGACGGTTGGCCGGAGGACCCCAGTAGGGGCTGCCGGCGCCGAGGCTGTAGCAACCGGCGCTGCCGCAGTTGACCGCGGCGGTATTCGTTCCGACATAGGGCACACCGAAAATGCTGTCCCAGGCAATGACCGTCGCGGCATCGCCGGTGATCGGGCTGCCGGGAACGGCGCAGCCATCACCCGAAGCAACTGTCACGTTGCCGGTCATGGGGGCATAGCCCGGACCGTTGCCGAACTCGCCATAGCCCGCCGGCGGCGGAAGCTGCTCCATGTAGCTGTCCCACCACGCAAGCTGGATGCCGACGTCGCCGACGTCGGCGCTGCTGGAGCTGGTGCCCTTGCCCTGCGAGTTCACCGGGGGGCTCATTGAATCGCTGTTGCTGCCGCGATAAAGCGTGGAACCGAACATCAGCTCGGTTGTCAGGACGAATGGAGGCGAGTAGTAGGGGTCGCCACCCTCGATATCGACGTTGTTGGTCCAGAAGACGTAGGCGCGAATTTCCAGGGGCGTCGTGTTCGGGACCAGGAAGGGCACGACCACGGTGCAGTCGAAATCGAAAGGCCCGCAGGCCTCAAGCTGCTTCATGAAAGCGGTGCCGAGAATTTCGGTCGTCGCAACCGGACGCTTGTCCTCGGAACCGTAGTCCACCGGGAACGGGTCGCTCTCGGGCCCCTCGCTTTCCATGCGCACGTTGTAGGCTTCCAGACGCACCAGCAGGAGGTCGTAGTAGTCGCTCTCCTGGCCGATCATGATTGCCTTCAACGCATCTGCCGAAATGGTCAGTTCGCTCTGGACGATCTGCTCGCTCTTGGAGCAACCGGTCGTCACCATCGCGATCAGCCCGAGGGCCGCGCACACCATCCAACGCCGCAGCGATACACTCTTCATTGTCTTCTAATCCCCTTTGCCCGTCCCGCGTGAAATACGTGAGGGCGAAACATCCCAAATTGATGTCCGGTCAAGTCTATCACCCACCGGATCTTGCGCGCCGTGATCCACTTATCACTTTGGAAAAGTTTCACGCAACGCGCCACAGGCCGCAATACAACCCCGCCGGTACAGTATGATTGAACACCTGCCCGACCGGGTCCCTCCGGCCTGTCCCGACGTCCCGACCGCGCCCTCCGCGCGGCTCTGCGCCGATTGGGCCAATTATATCGTTTCGGGGCCCCTGGGCAAGCCGGGCGTGTTTTTCGCGGGGCGCCGGGGCCCGGTGCCCCGCCCCCGGATTCGGACCAGCCGGGGCGGGCCGCCCCTTTGGGTGAACGGCACATCACTTTTCCCTTGCCCCTCCTTATAGGGTCGGTTAGACAGGCTCGGAGCCGCCCCGGGCCCCAAGTGGCCCCAGATGGCTCTCCCCGCCGGGCCCAGGGCCCCCAAAAGCGGGACAAATCGCCCACATTCAGGAGTCAGCAAATGTTCAAGAAAGTCCTGATCGCCAACCGCGGCGAAATTGCGCTGCGCGTCATCAAGACCTGCAAAAAAATGGGGATCGCCACCGTGGCAGTCTATTCCGACGCCGATGCCGAGGCCCCCTTTGCCAAGGAAGCCGACGAGGCCCACCACATCGGCGGCTCGCAGGCGGCCGAGAGCTATCTCAATGCAGCCAAGATCCTCCAGGTGGCCAAGCAATCGGGCGCCGAGGCGGTCCATCCGGGCTACGGTTTCCTCTCGGAGAACACCCACTTCGCCGCCGAGTGCAAGGAATCGGGCATCGTCTTCATCGGCCCGTCCTCCCACGCGATCGAGCACATGGGTGACAAGGCCACGGCCCGCACCCTGATGGAGAAGGCCGGCGTGCCCTGCGTGCCCGGTTCGGACGCCACCCTCGAAGATGCCGAGGAGGCCAAGAAGGTCGCCGCGAAGATCGGCTACCCGGTCCTTCTCAAGGCCAGCGCCGGCGGCGGCGGCATCGGCATGGTACCCGTGCCCAGCGAGGACAAGATGGAGAAGGCCTTCGAGACGGCCAGCTCCCGCGCGCTCAAGGCCTTCGGTTCGGGCGCGATGTACATCGAAAAGCTCATTCAGAACCCCCACCACATCGAAGTGCAGGTGATGGGCGACACCCACGGCAACGTGGTCCACTTCTTCGAGCGCGAGTGCTCCATCCAGCGCCGCAACCAGAAGGTCATCGAAGAGAGCCCGGCGCCGCTCTACAAGAAGCTCGAGGGCGGCGAGGCCATGCTGGAAAAACTCTACGAGACCGCCGTCGCGGCGGCCAAGTCGGTGGAGTATGACAACGCCGGCACGATCGAGTTCATCGCCGACGATGACGGCAACTACTACTTCATCGAAATGAACACCCGCCTGCAGGTCGAGCACGGCGTGACCGAGCTGGTCACCGGCACCGACCTCGTGGAGCTGCAGCTTCGCGTGGCCGCCGGCGAAGAGCTGCCCATCAAGCAGTCGGACATCAAGCGCAAGGGCGCGGCCATCGAGTGCCGTATCTGCGCGGAGAACCCCAAGAAGATGTGGTTCCCGGCGCCCGGCAAGATCGAGGAATACACCCTGCCCGAGGGCGAGGGCGTGCGCGTCGACAACGGCGTGAACGCGGGCTACACGATCACGCCCTTCTATGATTCCATGGTCGCCAAGCTGCTCGCCTACGGCGAGACTCGCGACCAGGCCCTCGACCGCGCCTACGACGCGCTGGGCAACTACAAGATCGTCGGCCTCACGACGAACCTCGCAGCCCACCGCCGCATCATCCGCGACGAGAAGTTCCGCGCGGGCGTCTACACCACCGCCTTCCTCGAGGGCATCGACTGGAAAAACGAGGAGCTCGAAGAGCTCTGAGCCTCCTCCCTGTGAACCGAAAAGGGCGGCCACCTGGCCGCCCTTTTTTATTTGCCCTTCCACACCGGCTTGCGCTTTTGCATGAAGGCCATGATGCCTTCCTTTGCGTCGTCGGTGGCGAAGCATTTCTGCAGCATGTCGTTGAGGTAGGGCAGCGAATCCTCGATGGCCATGTCGGACTGCTTGTAGAAGGCCTCGAGGCCGAGCTTCATGATGACCGGCGACTTGCTCGCGAGTTTTTCGGCGAGTTCGGCGACGGCGCTGTCCAATTGATCGTCGGGGACGGCGTGGGTGATGAGGCCCATGTTCTCGGCCGCGGCGGCATCGATGCGCTCGCCCAGGAAGATGAGCTCCAAACCCTTGCGGCGGGGCACGGCGCGGAAGATGTTGGCCATGATCATCATGGGGAAGATGCCGCGGTCGATCTCCGGCGTGCCGAAGGTGGCGCTCTGCTCGGCGATGGCGAACTGGCAGGCGCACATGAGCCCCAGGCCGCCGGCGAGCGCATACTTCCGGACCTTCGCAATCACCGGCTTGCCGATCTGCTGCATGGCCAGGTTCAGCTCGACGAAGCCCCCGCGCTGGGGAACGTCGCTCTTCTTGCCCATGCCTCCCAGATCGCCGCCCGAGCAGAAGCAGTCGCCCGCGCCGGTGAGTACGATGACCCGGACCTCGGCATCGTCGCGCGCGGTCTCGAGCGCAACGATGAGCTCGTTGACCAGGTTCGGCGAGAGCGCGTTCTTCTTCTGCGGCCGGTTCATGGTGAGCGTGCACACGTGGCCGTCGACTTCGTAGATGAGATCCTCGAACGGGGGGATTTCCATGACATCCTCGGTGCCGGCGGTTCCGGCAGTTGGCGCCGATTGTTGGCACAGCCAGGGCGCGGAGCAAATCGGGAGGTGAATGCGGTTAAGGGACGCGGAAGCGCACAACTCAGCGCTTCCCCCGCAAACGGGGGAAGCTGCCCGACGTAGCTTGAGCGAAGTCGGGCAGATGGGGCACATGCGCGCTTCGCGCTTCGACTCAGCGCTTCCCCCGCAAACGGGGGAAGCTGCCCGACGTAGCTTGAGCGAAGTCGGGCTGATGGGGGCCCCCACTGTCCGCTGCGCGTCCAGCTCCCCCGCCTGCGGGGGAGCGCAACAGCGTTGCGCCTTCAGCGCTTCTTTTGTTCCGGCGATCTCCCTCGCCGTCGGGGGACGCTGCGCGCCTCCTTTGTTCATACAGAATCTCGCCACTCGGCGGGGCTGCGTTCCGGCCCATTCTTCGTAGGGGCGGGGTCGACCCGCCCTCTGATTGCGCAACCGGTTCGAGGGAGGGCGGGTAAACCCCGCCCCTACACCGGCGTTGCGTGCGATGGGCCCGCGCGTCAGTTCTCGCACTCACCCCGGCGGCGCCCGCTCTCCCGCGTCGGGGACTTCTCCGGCCGCATCTTTTCCAATGCACTTGCGCTCACTTTCTTGCGCGACCGGCATGCCCGGCCAGCACTCGCAGGCCATGACGGGCGTGAACGCGGCGGCCGCTTCGACGCCGTGGGTTCTTGCGAGCAGGACGCGGTAGAGCCGCGAGGTCCACTTCAGGCGCG
>JAGRBM010000430.1 GCA_020434085.1 Chrysiogenia bacterium
GGATGGACGAAGATCCCAGCTAGATCTCGCGCGGATTGGTGTGCTCGCCTTCTTTACCGGCCCAGAACTCCATCGCGAAAAAGAACGCCGCGCAGAGCCAGTATCCCACGGCCCAGCGCCAGCCGCTGGCAAAACCGATGTCGTAGAGCGCGCCCGCCGGCGTGAGCGTTCCCGCGTGGGTGAAGCCGAAGAAGGCAAAGCCCCCGCCGGCCAGGGCCCAGTACATGGCCTGCCGAAACTTGCGGTCGATGAGGTGCGCGCTGATGGCGCTCCAGACCATGCACGTGATCATGAATCCCTGGCTGATGGCGACGAGGCCTTTGAGGTGCAGGCCATTGGCGGCGAAGGCGCCCTCGTTTTCGAGCACGCGACCGGCCAGCGCGAAATCGCCCTCGGCAAAGCCCGCGGCCCCCAGCGTCTGGCTCAGCACCAGCAGCCCCCATCCGGCAATCGCCGGGAAGAGCCCCACCGCCACGGCGGCCGCGTGGTTGCGGTCAGTCGCCTGGAAGGCCTGTGCGGTGATGATGATGCCGATCCACAGCACGATGGCCATGCCCGCCTGCATTGGGACCAGCGAGTTGATGAAGTAGGTGAGCCCGAAGAGCGCCACGACGGTGAAGAACACGCCGTTTAGAATCGAGTAACCCGAGCGCGCGCCGAGCCCCTTCCAGCCGGGGTGGCCGATATAGATTGTTGTAGGAAAGCAGGAACCGAAGGCCGCCGCCGCCACCGAGCCCACGCCGTTGACCACCATCGACGGCATGGTGGGGTAGCTGTCGCCTGCGGCCTCTGCCGACTCGATATTCTGGAGCGAGCCCAGAATGTTGAAGAGCCCCATGGGCAGCATCACGGGCACCAGATACTGGTAGGCCAGCGGATTGGTCATGCCCGCGATCAGATCGCCGATCACCGGGACCGGGAAGTAGAAGCCCACGGTCTCCGCCGCGCTGGAGACGCCCGCGCCGCTTACGAGCGCGTCCTCTGCGCCGGCGGCGAAGAGCAGCCACGCCGCAATGGTTCCCAGCCCCACGGCGTAGGCGCCGCCGGGAATGCGAAACGGCATCTTCGTGTGCGAGAAATAGGTCGTCAGGATCACGCCGAGCGGGAGCAGCGCCACCAGCGGTGACTCGAAAGTCTGCACCGCGAAGTCGATGCTGATGAAACTGATCGCAATTCCCGCAAGCGTGGACAGCAGCGCCGCGCGCGGGGTGTTCCTGCGAATCCAGTCGGCAATGAACGAACCCGCTGTCTCAAAGAGTCCCGATACCAAACATGCGGCCAGCCCCACCTGCCAGGCCAGACGCGCGGCCTCTTCGGGGCTCGCGCCGCTGCTCTGCGCGTGGATCTTCACCGGCAGCATGACGAGGAAGACGTAGGCGAAGAGCGAGACCGTGTTGATGCCGTAGGGAAGCGCCGTGACATCGGTGCGCCCGGTGCGGGCCGAGAGCTGCTGGGCCTGCCAGGCATAGAAGACGTTGCCGATGAGCACGGAGACCGCGGCGCCGGGCAGCACCGAGCCGAGCACCAGGTCCACGGGGAACCCGAGCACCGCGGTGCAGAGCCCGAGGATGAGCAGAAACTGGATGAGGTTGTCGATTGCCAGCCCGAAAAATCCGTCGAGGTCGCCCGCGACGAACCAGGGCTGGGGCTTGGCGGCATCCATCAGGCGGGCGAGTGCTCCTTGATCCATTCGATCAGGAACTTGTTCACCTCGGCGGGCTTTTCCTGCTGGACGAAGTGTCCGCCGCCGGAGATCCGCACGACCTGAAGGCCGGCGGGAAAATCGTCCTCAAGCATGACCAGGTCGTAGAGCACCGTGTCCATGCACCCGTCGGTCGCGCCGGTAATCGCCAGCGTGGGGACCTGAATTTTTGCCGACGTGAGCTTGCGCGTCTCTCGCGCCGCCGGAGAAACGGCGTCGAAGAAGGCGCGGTAGTAACCAAGCGCCGCGCGCTTCACGCCCTCGGCACGGAAGGTGTCCTTGAGCGCTTCCATTTCGCCTTTGGGATAGTCCCAGCCGGGCGACCAGTCGCGCCAGAGTTTTTCGATGAAGGCAAAGTCGTTGAACTCCACGATGTAGTCGGAGATCAGCCGGAGCTGGAAAAAGAGCATGTACCAGGAATTGAGCACCTGGCCGGGGTCCTTGCGCAGGCCCTGGGGCATGCGCCGCAGGTGCGGCACCGCGATGGTCGAGAGCGAGTGGAAGCGATCGGGTGCCAGCGCAGCGGTGGCATAGCCAATGATCGCGCCCCAGTCGTGGCCGACCAGGTGACACTTCTCGACTCCCATGTGATCGAGCCAGCCCACCACATCCTCTGCCATGCGCACGACGTGATAGTCGCCGTCCCTTGGCTGGCTCGAGGGCTCGTACCCGCGCAGCATAGGGGCCACCGCGCGGTAGCCCGCCTCGGCAAGGGCCGGCAGTTGGTGCCGCCAACTGCGGTTGTGATCGGGAAAACCGTGCAGACACAGGACGAGCTCGCCCTCGCCCTGCTCGAGCGCGCTGAAACTCAGGCCGTTTGCCTTGAGCGTTGCCTGGGAAAATTCACTCATGCCCGCCTGTCCCCCGCTGGTGTCGATACCGTGGATGTGTCTGCTTGATCTAGCACACGCGCCCGAGAACCGGCCACCGCACCGGCGGCATCCCATAGATTGCAGCGACCCTGAAGAAACTGTAATCTGGGCGCAGCCGGGAAGAAAACGGGAAACACATGAGTCTCAGGGACAATCTGGTTCGCGGCACGGGACCGCGGGTCCTCATCCGCGCCTGGCATCAGCAGGAAACCCTCGCAAAGGGCGCCGCCCGGGCCCAGCGCCTCATCGGCGGCCGCGCGAGCATCGAATTCTTTTTCGCCTTCGACTCCCCCTACAGCGCCGTCTCGCTCGCGCCGCTCCTCGAGATCGCGGGCAGGCATCGCGGCGAGCTGCAGGCCTTCGCCGTCGGACGACACGGCATCCAGGGCGATCCCGATGCCCGG
Source organism: Chrysiogenia bacterium (assembly GCA_020434085.1). Classification (NCBI taxonomy): domain Bacteria; kingdom Pseudomonadati; phylum Chrysiogenota; class Chrysiogenia; species Chrysiogenia bacterium. Next base: position 2,979 of record JAGRBM010000430.1, read on the forward strand.
ATGCGAAAGGCCTACGAGATCCTCGACGCTGGCCGCCTGCTGCGCCGTCAGGGGAAAAGCCTCACCCGGACAAAGCCTCTGCCCACTTCCGAGGTCCGCGAGCTCACCCTGCTGGCCGAGGCTGCGCGCCGCGCGGGCAAGGGCAATGCCTTCGCCGCCGCGGCGCTCGACAAACTCTGGTGCGAGGATGCCGACAAAGCGCCGCAACTCGCCGACTACGAGGCGCTCTACAGCGAAGTCGTTGGCAAGTCACCCGGCAACGCGCCGGGCAAGCTCGCCTCCGCAATCGTCGACAACGAGAAACGACTCGAACGCAAGGGTCACTGGGAAGTGCCCACCGCGCTGGTGGGCGGGCAGTGGTTCTTTGCCCACGAGCGCATCGAGCAGATCGACGCATGGCTCGGCGAGCTCGGGTGGTGAGGCCATGAGCGAGAAACCACAAGTCGAGTTCTTCTTTTCCTTCCGCAGCCCCTATTCGTATCTGGCCGGCGAGCGCGCCTTTGCGCTGGCCGACAAGTGGGACATCGCGCTGATCTACCAGGGCGTGCGTCCCATGGTGACGCGAGGCGTGCCGCTGCCCAATTCAAAAAAGTTCTACATCCTGCGCGACGCCGAGCGCGAGGCGCGGCGCCTGGGCATCCCCTTCGGCAACATGCACGACCCGCTTGGAGAGGGCGCGCTGCGCTGCCTGCGCGTGGGCGAGCTGGCCAAGGATTTGGGGCGCGAGCGCGCCTTCGTCACGCGCACCGCGCGGGCCATCTGGTCCGAGGCCGCCGACGTCACCCGCGACGAAGTGCTCCGCCCGCTCTGCGAGGGCGCGGGCCTCGCCTGGGATGAGTGCCGCGAAGCACTAAAGAGCGAAGCGCTCCTCCAGCGCTGCGAGCAGAACGTCGAACGCCTTCGCGCCTACGGCCAGTGGGGCGTCCCCACCTTTGTGTTCAGGGGCGAGCCCTTCTGGGGGCAGGACCGCATCGAAGACCTTGAACGTGTCCTCGAAGACGCCGGCGTGGCGCGAAAGTAATCCCTACTCGGCATGTTCATCCCTCGCAGCGTAGCCGCCGCGCCCGGCACCGTTGTCACTCGAGCGGATCTCTTCGAGTTTTCGAATCAGCGTCGAGCGCGCAATCCCCAGGGTGCGCGCCGCGCGGGTCTTGTTGCCGTCGCTGATGGCGAGCACCCGCAGGATGTGTTCGTTTTCCGCCTCGGCCAGCGTGAGCGGCCGGGCATCTTCGTTGCTGATTGAGTCCATTCCCATCTCCTCGTCGGACCCGTAGCGGGCCGGTTCTTCCTCGATTTGCTCGACGCCCTCGCGGCGAAGCGAGCCGAGCGCTGCTGGCGCAATGACGCCGGGACCGTGTTCGAGCAGGGCTTCCTCGACGTGCATGCGCAGCTCGCGGATGTTTCCCGGAAGCGGCACTTCCGAGAGGAGCTGCAGTGACTCGGGCGAGAGGCTGGCCACAAATCCAAGGCGCCGCGCCTGCGCCGCGCAGAAATGCGCAGCCAGCGCAGCAACATCCGTGCTGCGCTGGCGAAGCGGTGGGACCTGGATGCTGGTGCCACTCAGGCGAAGGAAGAGATCCCTGCGAAACTGGCCGTGCACGACGCGGCGCTCGATGGCTGGCCCAACGGTCGCGAGCACCCGTACCTCGCTCTGCTCCTGGCGCATCCCGCCGGCCCGCCGGTAAGTGCCGGTTTCGAGAAAACGCAGCAGCGCGCTCTGCACGTGCAGCGGCAGAAACTCGGCGTGGCAGAGAATGAGCGTTCCGCCGTGGAGTGCCGAGAGCACGCCCTCGACGGACTGCCCCTGCATCGTGCCGCCGAAGATTTCGGCGCGGGCGTCGCGATCGGGGATCTCGTCGGCGTTGAGGCTCAGCACCGGCGCATCGGCCCAGGGCGAGCCCGTAATCAGAGCGCGTGCCAGCGTGCGCTTGCCCGTACCGGGCTCGCCCTGAAAGAGCACGCTGCTCTCGCTGCCTCGCAGCCGCGCCATCCGCTCGCCGATCTGCTGCAGGGCCACCGACGGCAATTCAATGATCTCTTTTCCCTCACTCATCGTTTCGAACCTCCCATGTTGCGTCACGGGAATCGTGCAGGCGGCCCGAAATCGGACGGCCGGTCCGAGATTCGGCCGGCTTTGCGTCCGGAATCGCTCCGGGCGACCGGCTGCCGGTCACCCGGCATCGGTCGTCTGGAGCAGCTTCTGTGCGATTTCGGGTCACCTGCGCGCCTTCCCGTGAGACTGCTGTGAATCTCTCGGGGGTCTAAGAGAGCAAGCGGCGGGCCGACCCGGGACAGTTTTGCGGCAAAACCCGAAGGCCAGCCGGGCGTGCCAAGCAGGGTTCAGATGGATAGAGTGTTCCCGGTCGGCCCATCCGGGCCGGGCGAAGAGGCTTCGATGAGCGAGCGGATCTACTTTGATGGCGACTGCGGGCTGTGCCACCGGGCGGTGAAGTTCGTCCTGCGCCACGAGCGCGGGACGCCCGTGTTTCGATTCGCGCCGCTCTTTGGCGAGACCTTTGAGCGCGAGGTCCCCGCCGAATTTCGCCAGTGCGTGCCCGACAGCATCGTCGTGCAGCTGGGTGACGGCAGGTTGCTGGTCAAGTTTCGCGGCGCCCGCCACATCCTGCTGGGCGTGGGCGGCCCCTGGCGGGTTCTGGGCCGGATTCTCTGGATCATCCCGCCGTTTCTGGGCGACCTCGTCTACGATTTCATCGCCCGCATCCGCCACTACCTGTTCGCACGCCCCGGCGGCGCATGCCCGCTCGTGCCGCCCGAGCAGCAAAAGCGCTTCGATCCCTGAAGTAGATATCCCGATCCTTTTTGTCCTCCCCCGTCGCGGGGGAGGTGGGCGCAGCCCGGAGGGGGTTCGTGGAGAGTTTCTCGTTTTCCCGACAACCCCCTCTGCCTTGCAGGCATCTCCCCCGCTGCGGGGGAGAGAGTGCGGTGCGGCGCGCCCTGGAAGAGCGCTCCTCTATGTTGCAGCGACGCAGGCCGCCCCGCTGCCCCTATGGCGGTCCTTGACACGCCGCGCCTCCCGTTGCATAGACACGGGTCCCTGCCGCAAGAGTTCGCCATTCGAGCCGAACCGCGCGCGTGCGGCGGGGCAATCATTCAGGAGGAAATTACAATGAGTGTTCTGGTTGGTAAGGAAGCCCCCGAGTTCAAGGCCCAGGCCGTGCAGCCCGATGGTTCCTTCAAGGAAATTTCGCTTTCCGATTACAAGGGCAAGAAGTACGTCGTGCTGTTCTTCTACCCCCTCGATTTCACCTTCGTGTGCCCCACCGAGATCATCGCGTTCTCGGAGGCGGTCGCCGATTTCGAGAAGCTCGACGTGCAGCTCATCGGCTGCTCCATCGACAGCCACTTCTCGCACCTGGCGTGGCGCAACACCCCGCGCACCGAGGGCGGCATCGGCGAGATCAAGTATCCGCTGCTCGCCGACCTGAACAAGGACATCGCCCGCGACTACGACGTGCTGCTTCCCGGCGGCATCGCGCTGCGCGGCCTGTTCCTCATCGACAAGAACGGCGTCGTCCAGCACCAGGTCGTCAACAACCTGCCGCTCGGCCGCAACGTCGAAGAAGCCCTTCGCATGGTCAAGGCCCTGCAGTTCACCGAGAAGCACGGTGAGGTCTGCCCGGCCAACTGGGACGAGGGCAAGGACTCCATGAAGGCCGACCCCAAGGGCTCCAAGGAATTCTTCAAGAAGACCTACGCGTAAGCGTTCGTTTCTGATTTTACGGCAAAGCCCGCCTCGAAAGAGGCGGGGTTTTTTATTGGGGGTGGGCGCGGAGCTGATCGACTACGTACCAGCGACCAAGCGCTGGAACCGTCGTTCTACAGTTCCATTTTTGGCAAAACCGCAAACGTCTTGCATGACTCGACCGCGCCCGGATGGGCGACCAGTTTCCCATATAGCTCGTTCGACACCTGCTCACTCAATTCCCGCGCCACGTCCTTCA
>JAGRBM010000431.1 GCA_020434085.1 Chrysiogenia bacterium
CGGAACTTCCGACGACATTGCTCAAGATCGGCTTGATGTACATGGCCGCTCCTGAGGGTTTCCACGGTGACCCCGGTGCTGCAATCGAGCATCTTGAGCTGGCGCGGGCGCTGGCGTCATCTGGTTCGGAGGAATATTTCCGGTCTGTAGCGGCATTGGGGTTTGCCAGTGGAATGGATGGGGATCTCGAGTCTGCGGCGCAGTATTTCGAAGAAGCGCTGACGCTTCGACCAAATGAACCGGCGCTGCAGTTTCTTTCCGGTTATTTCGCATTGGAGTCGGGCAAGTTCGATCTTGCGATTACGCGATTGAGGGAATCCCTCGAATCGGGCGTCTGCACGAAGGAAGCGTACGGGGCTCTAGGTGAGGCGTACGGGGCGCTGGGCGAAGAAAAAACGGCCGAGAAATTCAGGGCGCTGTTCGAGTCTACGTCAGGGGCAAAGCCCTGTGAAGCCAGCTACTTCATTTGGAAATCGGAAACGCGTCTTGGAGAAATCCAAGCAATGCTGAAATCGTTACGCCCGGCCCCCTGATCGCCCCTTCGCAGCTACCCGCCCCATCATCTATATATAGACAATCTCTTGAGGCCCCCTGCGGGTTCGAAGGCGGTTCGATGAAGAAGGCGTTGCTGACCCTGTTGATCTTCGTGCTGAGCGCGTGCAGTGCGTGGCCGGCCAGTGCCGAGGACGACGCGCTCGCGGTGTTCGAGAAACTCCAGCGGCGCATCGAGAAGGTGGCCAAGGACATCACGCCCAGCGTGGTCTACATCGAGGCCGTCCAGAAGCACCAGAACCGAAAGAGCATCGTCTCGGGCTCGGGCATCATCGCCGATGCCGAGGGGCACATCTTTACCAATGAACACGTCGTCGAGTCCGCGCTCAAAGTGACCGTCACCGTGCCGGGAATTAAAGAGCCCTTTCCCGCGCGGGTGGTCGGCACCGACAAGCAGACCGACCTCGCGGTGCTGCAGATTCAGCCCAACTCCCACACCATCAAGCCTGCGCGCTTTGGCTCGGCCGAGAAGCTGGTCGTCGGGCAGTGGGTGCTCGCCGTTGGAAATCCTTTTGGGTTCGATAACTCGGTCTCGTTCGGAATCGTGCAGGCCAAGGGTCGCAACCTGCAGTTTCGCGGACTCATCAATGAATTCGTGCAGACCGATGCTTTGATCGACCAGGGAAGCTCGGGCGGGCCGCTCGTCAACCTGAAGGGCGAGGTGGTCGGCGTGAACTCGATTGCCGCCGGCCGCGGCATCGGCTTTACCATTCCCATCGAGACCGCGCTCAAGGTGAAGGAAAACCTCATGGCCTCGGGCCAGATCGAGCGCGCGTGGCTGGGCATCACCTTCCAGCCGCTCTCGCGCCAGCTCGCGCGGTACTGGGGCATGGCCACCCAGGGCGGCGCCATCGTCTCGGCGGTTCTCGACGGGTCGCCTGCGGAGAAGGGCGGGCTCAAGGCCGGCGACATCATCATCGAGATCGAGGGGACCGAGGTCGACGTCCCCGACGAGGGAGAGGCCTCCTCGCTCTCGCGCCTCGTAGCCGGCTTTGCCGTGGGCGAGAAGATCAAGGTGAAGGTCCTGCGGGATTTGAAGCCCGAAACCCTGACGCTTACCCTGGAGGCCCAGCCGGCCATCGACACCCCCGAGCGCGAGAGCGACTGGGGATTTGGCTATCAGGACATCACCACCGGCCGCCAGCTCAATTCGCGGCTGGAATCGCGGGTGGGGGCCTACGTCTCCTTCGTCGAACGCGGCACCCCCGCCGATGAGAGCGGCATGGAGATCGGCGACATCATCGTCAGCATCGAGGGCCAGGGCGTCACCGGCGCCGACGATCTGGAAAAAGCCCTCGAAAAGGGCGCAGAGCGCGAGCGCGTTCTCTTGACCGTCCAGCGCGGCAAAGATATAAGATTCCACCTCCTGGAGCGGCTCCGCAGCGCCCCGGCCGAATAGGCCGCGCAACGGCCCTCCCCCCGGGGCGTCACCAGCACCCCGCGCCTTCCGCAAGGCCGACGTAGCTCAGTTGGTAGAGCAACGCATTCGTAATGCGTAGGTCACCGGTTCGAATCCGGTCGTCGGCTCCATTTTTTCAGGACATGTTTGGGAGAAATCAGGACTGCGCGTCGTCGTCGCTGTCTTTCTTGGCATTTTCCTCGCTTGCGAA
>JAGRBM010000432.1 GCA_020434085.1 Chrysiogenia bacterium
AGTTCCGGTAAAGGTGGCTTCCTGCGAAATCGCCCAGATACCGACGATCCAGTCATCGCCGCCCAGGTCGGTTCCACCCTTTACGGATGCGCCGCCGGCACCGCCGGTGGTCATGGTCATGGGCGGGTTTACAAAAATCTGTCCGGGAAGGACAAAATCCTCGTCGTCGACTTCGTCGCCGACCATTTCGGATTTGGAGGCCAGTTGCTGCAGATACAGCGCGTACTGACCGGGGTTGGTGTTGTTGTCATCGCAACCCGAGGTCGCGGCGGCAACGAAGAGCACGAGGCACAATGCAAAGAACCGTTTCATGGGAAACTCCTCCAGGTGGTGCATTCCACGGATGAACTTGCAGGCGTTGATTTCGAGATGAAATGCGCCTGTTGCTGACAGGTTGTAAATGGATGTCGGGAGCCGGCAGCCCCCGTACGTCCCCTTTTCGCCGCGCGCAATTATAGCCGCCGCGCGGGCTGCGTGAAACCAGGGGAGCAGGCTTCTTTGCGGAAATCCTTACGCGCTGACCAGCCCGCGTCCGCGCAAAAATTCCCACATCAGTTCCCATAGCCGGTCCTTGCGGTCGGTCAGGCGGTGGTCGCCGTCTGCGAACAGGTGAAGGTCGATGCCCTCATACTGGCACTGGGTGGCGAAGGCGAGGACGCCGCGCCAGGGAACCGACTCGTCGTGCTTGCCCTGCAGAAGCAGCGTCGGCGTCTTGTACAGTGGAAGAAGTCGGGCGGTTTGTCGCGATTTCAGATCGGCGATCCACCCCCAGCCCAGCTCGCAGCTCACGAAGTCATTGCCGAAATCGACGACGCCGTCCTTTTGCCACTGCATGGTTTTTTCCGGGCCGGCCCAGAGCAGAAACCCTTCGTCCATGCCGAAGGCGGGAGCAATGTGCATCCCGCAGGCGATTCCCTCTGGGTTCATCGCGCTGTGCCAGATCGCGGTAAAGCCGCCCATGGAAGAGCCGATCAACCCCAGGCGAGCGTGACCACGCCCGGCCAGCATGGCCTGGATCGCCTTGAGGTCTTCGATATTGCGCTCGATGGTGAGCCCGCGCATGTCGGAGCCCGATTTGCCGTGGCCGCGAAAGTCGAAGGTGCAGAAGGCCAGCCCGTTCTCGAGCGCCCGTTCGCGCAGGAACTGCGCTTTCTCCCCCTCCTGGTCGGATCCGAACCCGTGCAGGAACACCAGACAAAGGGGGGCCTTCGCCCCGGCGGGCTCATCGAGGCGAAAACTCAGGTGGGAAACTTCCGCGCCGTCGGCATCGAGGATGGGAAGACGTTCAAAATCAGACATGGGGGGCTCCTCGGCTCGGGCGGGCAGGCCCGGGATTGCAGGGGATTCGGGACGAGATCAGAGCCATCCTCTATATCGGAACAAGCCCGTTTGCGCCACCCAGGGCATCCAAAATCAGCTCTTGGGTGCTTCTTGCACCCCAGCCCCGGAGCGGCTACAAAGGGAGCCTCCCGCGGGGGTTGTCAGGTGGTGACTGCCCTCTACCAGGCCGGGACCAGCAACCACCACACAGGCGGCCGTAGCTCAACTGGATAGAGCACTTGACTACGAATCAAGAGGTTGCAGGTTCGAGTCCTGCCGGCCGCGCCATTTACCGCTTCTTCACCAAATACACATGACGCCCTTCCAGCACGAGTTCGCCGCGCTGGTTGGTGAGTTCGCTACGCAGGGTGACCAGGCCCGTTGTGCGCTGGGGTTGAAGTTCCTCGACGATCAGTTTCGGATGGACCGTGTCGCCCAGATAGACCGGGCCGACGAAGCGGCTCGATTGTTCGAGGAAGGCGACCATGGATTCGTGCACCCTCGGGGCGAGCGTCGAGGCCCCCAGCACGGTCAGCGCGGTGTTGAGCAGCCCGTGGGATAGGCGCTCGGGTAGGCCGCGCCCTTTGCAGTATTCGAGATCGTAGTGGATGGGATGATCGTCGCCGGTCAAATCGGCGAACATCCCGAACTCTTTTTCGCCGAGCGTGCGCGGCGGGCTGGTGAACTCCTGTCCGGACTCGAAGTCTTCGAAGTAGAGCTGGCCTGAGATCATGATGCCCTCCGCGTGGCTGCTAGAACTGGGTACGGACAAAGCCCGCGAACATGACGGCAAAGCCGCCGAGCTCGGCGATGACCAGCGTGACCATGAAGGACGAGATGAGCCAACCGGGCAGTTCTCCATTACCCAGGCGGAAGGGCGGCTTGAGCTGGTTGTCGGTGTCGTTGAGCCAGCCGTGAACGATGTAGGGGAGCATGGCCAGGCCGAAGTAAACGACCTGCACCGCGACGAGGATCGAATTCACCCGCTCGGTGTATCCTGTCCACTTAGTGAACTCGGCAATCAGCAGGCAGGCGAAGGAATACAGAAGCGCTGCCCGGTGGGCGATGTCGACGTAGATAGGTGCCGCGGCATCGGGAGAGGTCATGATCTTCCGGTATTTCCAGACGCCGGTGAGCAGGCCGACGAGGAAGTATGTGCCGCAGGCGGTGATCGCGATCTTGTAAGCTGGTGTCATGCTTGAGCCACCCGTTGTTTGAGAATGGCTCCAGGTTAATCCAATTTTCAAATGAATGCTTGCGTGAGCCGGCGAGCGCGCTACATGCGGAAGATGCCGAAGCGCGTTTCCTCGATGGGCGCGTTGAGCGCGATGCGCAGGCCGCGGCCGACGACGTTGCGGGTCTGCGCGGGATCGATGATGCCGTCGTCCCAGAGGCGGGCGGTAGCGTAGTAGGCGTGGCCCTGCGTTTCGTATTGCTCGCGAATCGGGGCCTTGAAGGCTTCCTCATCTTCGGGGGGCCACTGATCGCCGGCAGCTTCGATGGCGTCGCGCTTGATGGTGGCCAGCACCGAAGACGCCTGCTCTCCGCCCATGACGGAGATGCGCGCATTGGGCCACATCCACAAGAAGCGCGGGCTGTAGGCGCGCCCGCACATACCATAGTTGCCGGCTCCGAATGAGCCGCCGATGATCACGGTGAGCTTGGGCACCCGCGCGCAGGCAACGGCCGTGACGAGCTTGGCGCCGTGCCGGGCGATGCCCTCGTTCTCATACTTCTTGCCCACCATGAAACCGACAATGTTTTGGAGGAACAGCAGCGGGATCTTTCGCTGGCAGCACAGCTCGATGAAGTGCGCGCCCTTGACCGCTGATTCAGAAAACAGGATGCCGTTGTTGGCGACAATTCCCACCGGGCAGCCCTGGACGTGGGCAAAGCCGGTGACCAGCGTCTTTCCGAAGCGCGCCTTGAACTCGTCGAACTCGCTGCCGTCGACAATGCGGGCGATGACCTCGCGAACGTCGTAGCCCCGGCGTGTTTCGCGGGAGATCACCCCGTAGACTTCGTCGGGTGAGTAAGCCGGTTCATTCCACGATGCGGGAAGTTCCA
>JAGRBM010000433.1 GCA_020434085.1 Chrysiogenia bacterium
ATAAAAAAGACCCGCGTGCCGAACCAGCCGGTGAGCACGGGGATGAAGTAGAGCAGGAAAGAGAACACGCAGAAGAAATAGAGCGCCAGTTGTACGCGCTCCTGCCGGAGCCGGCGCCCGTAGTATTCGTTGATCAGCATGAGGGCGGCGACGAGCAGCAGGAAGAGGAAGGATTTTCCGAGCGCCGCGCTCTTGAAATAGAAAATCACGTAGGCGCTGAAGAGGCCGCCAAATAGGAACTGGACGCCCATCTGCACCAGGTGCCGGTGGCGGTCGATGAATCCGCCGGGACGGGCGCCGTGGGCAACGCGGCGCTCGAGAACGAGCAGCACCCCGAGCGCCAGCAGGTAGAGCGCAAGCAGCAGATTGTCGAAGAGCTGGTCGATGCGCCGCAGGGTGGCCGAGTCGTAGCCGAAGCCGGCGAGAAATGCGGCGGTGGAGTGGTAGGCCTCGGTCGACTTGATAAAGCGCCGCACGGGCGCGGGAATCAGCCTCGAAGCCCAGTCCTGCTCACCCATGCGCGTGCTTGTACTTTATACGTAACGGCGCGGCCCGCCGCGGCGTCCGCCCTTGGCGGCAGCCGGGTTGATGGCCGGTGCGAGCGCGGTGTGGGTGAGCACGCCCTCGGGCACCTTGCCCTCGGGGATCTTTTTCTTGATGGCCGCTTCGATGACCTTGAGGTCGCGGGTCTCGCCGAAGGTGATGAAGGTGCTGGAGCGTCCAACAGCGCCGGCGCGCGCGGTGCGGCCGATGCGGTGGACGTAGCTGTCGGCGTCACCGGGAATATCGAAATTGATGACGTGGGAGATGCCGTCCACGTCCAGGCCGCGCGAGGCCACATCCGTGGCGACCAGGATGCGGCACTTGCTCTCCTTGAAGTGGTCGAGCGCCTTGTTGCGATCACTCTGCGAGCGGTCGCCGTGAATGACCTCCACCGTGTCTTTTCCGCGGTTTACCAGGCTCTGGTAGATCTGGTCGGCGGCGACCTTGGTCTTCACGAAGACGATGGTCGGGCCCTCGACCTCATCGAGCAGGTAGTTGAGCAGCTCGATCTTCGAGCGCTTGTCCACCGGGTAGCAGTACTGGTCGACGCCCTCGGCGGTCTCTCCGGAGAGAGCGACGCTGACCTTGACCGGCTGCTTGAGCATGCGCAGCTCGAGCGCGCCGAGCGTGGGCGGCAGCGTGGCCGAGAACAGCAGGGACTGGCGCTGTCGCGGCAGGTAGTTGAGAACTTTTTCAACCTGCGGAATGAAACCCATGTCGAGCATGCGATCGGCTTCGTCGAGCACGAAGAAACCCACGTCCTCGAGCGTCAGGTTCTTGCGCTCCAGGTGATCGAGCAGGCGTCCGGGCGTGGCGACGAGAATCGCCGGGCCCTTTTCGAGCTGCTGGACCTGCTTGACCATGTTGGCGCCGCCCACGACGACGCAGACCGTGCCGACATCGTCAGGGATGAGCGCGCCCAGTGCGACGCGGATCTGGTCAGCGAGCTCGCGCGTGGGCGCGAGAACCAGGCCGAAGGGACCCTTGCCCTTGCGCTTGCCGGCAATCAGGGCTTCGATGATGGGAATCCCGAAGGCAGCAGTCTTGCCCGTGCCCGTCTGGGCGCAGCCAAGGATGTCCTTGCCCTTGAGAGAGGGTGGAATCGACTGCTCCTGAATGGGAGTGGGTTCTTCAAACCCGAGTTTTTCGATTTCTTTGAGAAGTTGCGGGGAGAGCCCCAATTCGGAGAATTTCATGTCGTAACTGTCTGATCTGCTTTCGTAAGTCGGCTGCGCGGCTCTGGCGGCCGAAGCGGCACTGCTCGCCGCGATCTGTATTTACAGGGCGGGATGCGCCGGGTGCGCCCTCTACATCTGACCGCCAAGCATAGCGGACCGGGACGCCCTGATACAACCGGGGCTTGCAGGGCCAATGAAGGCGCCTCAGTGCATTTTTCAGGGGTTTCGGCCCCCGCCGGGCTTGTCCGCCGGGGCCCGGTGCATCTAAGTTGGGCGCCGGTTCTTGGGCATTTGCCCAAGAAAATGCCCAAGGCGGAGATGCAGTTCATGCCCGATACCCAGATGCCCGGAAACTTCAAAGCAATCGCCGAACTCGACGAGGGATGGATGAACCTCCACCCGGGACAGCGCGTCGAGGAGATGCGCGAGCGCGGCCGGGCGTTTCACAGCCGCTTCAAGAAAGACGGCCCCGCGCGGGCGATCCACACGGTTAACCTGGCGCCCTTCCCCTACCCGGTCGCTTTCGGCTTCTGGCAGGCCGCCCCCAACAAGGCGAAGTTCCTGATGATGCGCAACCGTATGAACGTCATCGAGTTCGAGGACTTCGAGGGCAAGACCCGCACCCTGCTGGCCAACCCGACCGAGCACGATCTTTCGGCAAAGGCACCGTTTTTCGCCAACGTGCTCAAGAAAGCCATGCCCATCGAATCGGCACGCAAGTTCATGCTCGAACAGTCGGACCCGCCGGGAAAGAAACTCGATGAGCTGGGCATCGACCCGGCCAAGGTCGACTACATCACCTTCGATCACCTGCATGTGCAGGACCTGCGCCGCGCGCTGGTGGGTGAAAACGGGCGCCCGCCGCTCTACCCCAATGCAAAACTCATCGTGAACCGCCGCGAGATCGAGACCCTCGAGAACCTGCATCCGCTCCAGCGGCCCTGGTGGATCGAGGGGGCGCTCGATGGCGTGCCCGATGAGAAGATTATCGCGCTCGAGGGCTCTGCCTGGCTGGGCAAGGGCGTCGCCATTGTCTGGACGCCCGGTCACACGCTGGGCAATCACTCGATCTTTTTCCATGCCGCCGGGCGCGGCGTCTTCGGCGTCTCCGAAAACGGCATCTGCCCCGACAGCTACATCCCGCGGGCCTCGAAGCTCGCAAGCCTGCGCGAATACTCTGAGACCTACGGCGCCGAGGTTGTGATGAACGGCAACACAGTCGAGAGCACCTTTGCGCAGTATTCTTCGATGATTATGGAGAAGGAAATCGTCGACAAGGGCGATGCCGGCGGCGAGGTGCCCAACATGTACAACTCCTCGCCGTTCTTCCGCTCGCCGCTTGCCTGGGGCATTGCACCCACCTTCTCAATCAAACCCGTCATTACCGGAACACTCACGCACGCGCTCCGCTGAGCGCGCTCACACAAGGGGAACACCACCATGTCGCATACCACTGATGTCTTGACCGCATTTGCCGGAAGCACCGCGCGCCTGGGCGTTGGAACCCGCGTGGTCGGCCACGCCAGGACGCCCGAGAAACTGCTCGAACTCTACGACTTCGAGGCCTGCCCGTTCTGTCGCAAGGCACGCGAAGCGCTCACGCTGCTCGACCTGCCGGCCATGATCTATCCCTGCCCCAAGGGCGGGACGCGCTACCGTCCGCAGGTAAAGAGCGAGGGCGGCAAGGCGCAGTTCCCCTACCTCAAGGATCCCAACACCGGCCGCGCGCTGTACGAGTCCGGGGACATCGTCGATTATCTCTTCGAGACCTACGGCAAGCCCGGCGCCCGTCCGCCGGCGCTGCTGGGCGTGGCGCCGCTCGCCAACGTGGGCTCGTTCCTGGCCAGCGCCGTGCGCCCCGGCTCGGGTGCGAAGGTCCGCCCCTCGCGCGCGCCCGAGAAGCCGCTCATCCTCTATTCGTTTGAGGCGAGCCCCTTCTGCCGCATCGTCCGCGAGACGCTCTGCGAGCTGGAAATCGCCTACGAGCTGCGCAACGTGGGCAAGGGAAACGCGAGCGAGTTCCTGCCCGCCGACCAGCAGGAAAAGCGCGGCATCAAGCCCGGCACGAAGAACCGCCAGGACTTCGTCGCGCACTCGGGCAAGATGATGGTTCCCTACCTGATCGATCCCAACACCGGGATCGAGATGTTCGAGTCCGCTGATATCAAGAAGTATCTGCTGCAGACCTACGGGGCGTAGTTTAGACGGGGCTGATCCCGCTGCAGCCTGTCTGCTGTCGCATTCTGCAACTGTGACCCCCGCTGTCACACCGCCGTGGGAGACTCTTCCCGAGGGAGGGCTTCCCCATGGCAAAAGAGCCGCGTGAGCGGTTGCTCAGCGAAATTTTTCTCGACAAGTGGAGCGCGACGCGCGGCCCGCTTTTTGACGAGCCCGCCGCCGCGGTTTGCCGCATCCTGGCCGTGTGCGCGGCCCATCGCGCGCGCCGGGAGGCCACCGATCGCGTGATCCGCATTCGCGCCGCGCGCGTGCTCGACGAGGCGCTGCGCGTCGTGCCCGACTCAAACCTGCCTGCCACCAACGAAACCCGCGCACGGGTGAACATGGCGCTGGTCGATGTGAACCGCCTGCTCCGCGAGGCGCCGCCCGATGAAGGCCTCGTCACGCCGCTGGCAAAGATCCTCGCGCGCGCCTCGGCACGCGAAGTCGACGAGATTGAGGTGCTGCGCATCTTCGCGCTGGCCGAGCTGCTCGCCGCCGCGCTTGAAGCCGACACCTGGGAAGTGCGCCTTCGCGCGGCCAGAACGTTGATTGCGAGAACAAGAGACGCCGCCAGAAGGGTCGGCAGAGCGAGCAGCGAGGCAACCGACGCCAGCCCGAAAACACCACCCGCCGAAGAAGTCGTGCACGAGCACGTGCACGTGCAGGTGCACGATTCGGATCCTCGCTCCACCGCACAAACCTACGAGTGTCGGAGCACCGGCCCGCCGTAAACGCAGCGGCCTTCAGCCAGAAAAAAAATCACGGAAATGAGATCGCGAGAGAGGAGAGAAAAGACGAATAAAGAAAGACAAGAAAGACGGGAAAACCGCCAAGGCGCCAACGACGCCAAGGTGGAAGGGACAGGTGCGTCTTCCTTGGCGGACTTGGCGCCTTGGCGGTTCAAAATCGGACCCCGTCATCCCGACCGGAGCGAAAGCGAAGCGAAGAATCCCAACCGGCTTGTGCCGAGAGCGAACCCGCACGGCCATCGCCGCCGAGTCGACGTTGAGATCCTTCGGCCTGCGGCCTCAGGATGACAGGAATTCGGATTCAAGAAATGAAAAGACGAAGTCTTCAGCCGCCGATTTCGGCCATGGCGAAGGGTTTCTCACCGGGCTTTCCGAAGCTCGGATGGTGGGATCGTTTGCCGGCGATGGCGCCAAGCAGGACGTCGCGGAGCTGTTCGTCGTTGACGTTTTCGTCGCGCAGCAGCTCGCGCAGCGGGATGCCGCCGGCTTCGTACAGGCAGCGGCTGATGCGTCCGTCGGCGCTCAGGCGAAGGCGGTTGCAGGCCCCGCAGAAGGGCTCGCTCTCCGATGCGATGAAGCCCACGCCTGCGCCGGTTCCCACCAGCCGGAATTCCTCGGCGGGCATGGCGCCGCGGGGCTCTTCGGTGGGGGCAATCTCGTAGCGCGCGGCCACGCGCTCGCGGATTTCTCCGGCGGCAACGAAGTGCTTTTCGAAGAAGGCCTGCGCAGAACCGGTGTTCATCAGCTCGATGAAGCGCACGGTAAGTTCCCAGCGCTTTGCGAATTCGCAGAACTCGATGATCTCGTCGTCGTTGATTCCCTTCATCACCACGCAGTTGACCTTGAGCGGGTTGAGCCCCGCTTCCTTGGTCGCGGCGATGGCTTCGAGAACGGTGTAGAGATCCTTGCCGCCCGAGAGTTCGGCAAAGCGCTCTTCCTTCAGGGAGTCCAGGTGGATGTTGATGCGGGTGAGTCCTGCATTGCGCAGGAGCTGCGCGCGGGCGCCCAGGTGCTCGGCGTTGGTGGTGAGTGCGATGTCCTCGATGCCCTCGATCTCGGCAACCGCCGCGACGGCGTCCTCGCACTCGGCGCGCTGGAGGGGCTCGCCCCCGGTAAAGCGCACGCCGCGCACACCGCCGAACATGTCCGGGTTTGCCAGGTGCCGCACGACCCGCTGGATCTCCGCCACGCTGAGCATCTCCGAGCGCGGGTGCGCCGCCACCGGCCCGCCGGGCTGGCAGTAAGGGCAGCGAAAGGCGCAGGCCTGGGTCAGGGAGACCCGGAGCTGCAGTCCTTCACTTGGCGCGGAGAAACTCATGCCTGATCTATCCTCGAAGCGGGAAGAGTATTCCCATGACCACCAGGGCCAGGCCGCTCAGGATGAGCAGCAGGTTGACCGCCATCGACATGCCGTGGAGCTTGCCGAATTCCTTTTGCAGCGGGGCGCGCGCCTCTTCTGTGGCCGCCGCGCGGACTTGCGATTTGATCTCGTGGGACTTGGGGCCGATTACGAGGCCATTGATCCCGGCGCCGGCGAGCATCACGACGAGCAGCGCGATGCGGGCCTTGTCTCCCCACGGTGTCTCAACCTGGGTGCGCAGCCACAGGTAACTGCCCAGTGCCAGCACGCTGCAGACATGGCCGAGCGTGAAGTAGGCCGGGAAGACCGAGCCGACGATGTCGCCGGCCTGCTGCTTGTCAAAGGTCTTGAAGAAGATGGGCGTGAGGATGAAGCTGAAAACGGTCATTCCCCCGACCCAGATGGTCAGCGAGAGCGAGTGAATCAGTGCCAGGGCTGTGGTCATGGTGGGAGCCTCTTCCGCCCGCTCCGGCCGAACCCTCCCGGCCTGTGCAGGTGGGCGATTTTTGGCGCACCGGGCCCCCAAAGAAAAGCCCCCGGGGCCCGATTGTCCGGGCACCCGAGGGCCGATAAATGTCCGGGGCTGCTTACTTGCGGCCGGCGATCTTCTCGATGCGACCGCGCAGGTTGGTCAGTTGGCCGCGGATGCGCTCGCCAAAGTCCTCGACCTGCTTGCGCATGGAATCGACGCGCTTTTCGAGCTCACGCTCGATCTCCAGCGCGCTCTTCTCAAGGCGGTCACGCTGTTCCTGGTAGCGCTTTTCAAGGGTCTCAACGGCCTCTTCGAGGCGGTTCTTGGGAGCCGCCTTCTTCGGTGCCGGCTTGGGGGCAGCGGCCTTCTTCACGGCCTTTTTCGGGGCCTTCTTGGCCGCTTTCTTCGGGGCCTTCTTGGGCGCCTTCTTTACAGCCTTTTTCGCGGCCTTCTTTTTGGGAGCCTTCTTGGCTGCCTTCTTCGGAGTTTTCTTGGTGGCTTTCTTCGTGGCCATGGTGGGAGTCCCTTCTTTACGCCTGCGAGGGCGTGGTTTCGCGCCTCTTCACGTAGGAACTATCAATTTTGACTCACCGTGTCAATGGGCTGCGTCATCTTTTACGCAATAAAAAGAACCGGGGCAGCCCTTCTCCGGTTGGAGGAAGCACTGCCCCGGCGATCGGGACGCGGTTGCAGCGAAGTTCAGCTCAGGCGGCTGGCCGCCTTGTGCACGCCCGAGAGAAGTCCCGAGAGCGCGTTGTTGAAGATGCGAATGGGAGCGGGCGCGGCCTCCAGATCCTCGGGGACGAAGAGATCGATGAGCATGGCGTCGACCTTGTGGAGCCACTTGGGCGCGATCAGCACGCCCTTGCGTTGCTTGTAGCGGCCCATGCGGAAGGTGATGTCGGCCTGATCGTGACCCATCCGGCGCAGCCACTTGTTCATGTTGATGCCAAGGCTGCGGAACTCGGGCTGGAGAGAGAACCCTCCCAGAACGACGAGTGCGTAGATGTAGGCCTGCACGCCCATGAGCTTGGCCTGGTCGATGGGGCCGAGCTCCTTGAGCATGTAGGGCAGATACATGACGCCAAGGCCCACGTGGCGGGCTTCGTCTTTTTCGAAGTAAGGCATCAGCTCGGTGATGACCGGCTCTACCTCGCTCTCGGCCACGCTCTTGAACAGGTGGACGGCGATGTTCTCGACAAGAAGCTGCATGCCCACGAGCTTGTAGACGAGGTTGTCGGTGTTGATGAGGAAATCCAGCGCGAGCTTGGTGAACCAGTTGATCTTGGGCGTCTCGATGCCCAGCTCAAGCAGGTAGTCGCGCATGGTGTAGAAGTGACGGGCCTCGTCGAAGACCTGCCCCGTCGCGGCAAGGCGCGCCTCCACCTCGGGCACGTGCTCGGCCAGCGCAGCCGAGACCTGCCAGGCCGCCAGCTCGCCCCAGAGGATGATGGCAAAGACCTCGGCAATGGCGCGCTTCTTGTCTTCGGGCAGGTTTACCCCGCCGTGCTTTTCGAGCAGCTCGGCCAGCACTTTCTTCCCGTCCCAGGCGAGGTTCTGCGTCTTGTGGTAGAGGTTCTCCAGGCGCCGGTGCTCGTCATGGGACTTGGCCAGATGGGCCGGGTCCATGAGATGGTACGGGGGAAATGCCGGGGACTCCCAGGGTTTCTTGCCGCCGAGAAGGGATGCCATGATTGCGTGCTCCTTGCTGTGGTATCGGGCCTCGCCTGCCGCGGTAGCGGAAGCGAAACCGGTGCCCTCACGCGAAATGACTGGTGTGTCAGTGGGCCAAATAGTGTCAAACAAACCGCGTTTTGTCCAGCGTTTTGAACTGCCACTTGGGATCCTAATTATTGCAGTAGTTACAGGATGTTTCGCACAGTTCTGAAGGTTCAGGAGGAACTATTGTCTTGAGTTCACGCAGCAAATCGCGACCGTTCGTATCGGCCATCGTGGCAACGACGCTCGACGGACGTTTGCGCACAACCGGCGGAGTGAATTTCCCCTCCCGCGTCGACCAGCGCCTGCTGCTCTCGGGGCGCGCCCGCGCCGATCTCGTGCTGGTCGGCGGCGGCATCCTGCGCGAGGAAAACCCCGACCTGGGCGTGCCGGCGCATCTTGCCGGGCGGCGCCTTCGGCTTGGAAAGCCCGCCCAGCCGGCGCGCTGCATTGTCACGCACGCGGCTGAATTTCCGGTAGAGAGTCTTGCGCTGCGCTCCGATGCTGAGCGCCTGATCGTCACCACCGGGCGGATTGAGCCGCTGCGTCGCGCGCCGCTCAAAAATGTCGGTGCCGAGATTCTGGTGCTGGGTGATGAGAGCGTGGATCTGAAGGAACTCTTTGCGCTGTTTGAGAGCCGCGGCGTCGCCCGCATCCAGTGCGAGGCCGGTGGCGGGCTTCTTCACCCCCTGCTGGAGGCCGACCTCGTCGATGAGCTGCTGCTCACCCTCTGCCCGGTGGTTTCGGGCGGAGACTTCCCTACCCTGGCCGATGGAGCGCCCTTCCCCGCCGAGGCGTTGCCGCGTTTTTCGTTGGTGAGGACCCGCCGCGTGGGCGATGAGATATTTCTCAGATACCGGCGCCGCTAGGGCATGGCCGGGGCGGCGCGCTGCTCGGCGCGGGCGGCTTCTTCGAGGCGCTCGACGCGCGCTTCCAGCGAGCGGACTTCCTTGAGCATGGTATCGAGCTGCGCCTTCAGCTCCTCGCGGCCCTCGACGCTCTCCGACTCTTCAGATTCGAAGAAGCTGCGAAGCCCTTTGGCCGCACGATCGAAGACGCTGGATGTTTGCGCCGGCGCCAGATCGATGAGCGCGCCGGGTTCGATGGGAGGTGCGTCGCTCGTGCCGGGATCGATGACGAGCACGGGCTCGCCCATGATGAGCGGCGCGGAGACTTCAGCACGCAGATTGGTGCGAAGCGCGCTGATAAAGCTGCGGCGCACGCGGATGCTGAGGATTGGAAGCAGGCGGTCGGGATCAGCGCCGCTCTCGCCGAAGCGCACGTTGGTCAGGTGACCGGCCTCCACGCCCGAGATCTGCACCGGGCTGCCGGCCTTCAGGCCCCTGGCGCTCTCCAGCCGGAGCTGGAAGCTCATGCCGTTGTACTCACCCCACCACTGCCAGCCGTAGTAGCCGGCCCCGCCAAGTGCGGCCAGCAGGATCAGGGTTGCCAGCGCCCTGCCCATTCCGCCGCCGCGCGGGCCGCCCACGGAGATGCGGGCTGCGAGCGGATCGGGATTTCCAGGACCTGGCTGCATGGCGAGTCTCCTCAGTCGTCCTTGCCCGGGCCCCAGGCGGCGGTGAACTCGGCCTCGGTGCACAGGTTTCCGTCCACCACCAGCCGGGCCTTGAACTTGTGGAGCGGACCGCGCCGGGCGGTCATGTCCACCTCAAGGCGGGCCTGGTCTCCGGGAACAACCGGTCGTTTGAACTTCACCTTGTCAACCGCTGCCAGCACGACGCCGCGCTCTTTGAGCGTGTCGTACTCGTCGATCGAACACAGCAGGCAGGCCGCCTGTGCGAGGGCTTCGATCTGCAGTACGCCGGGCATGATCGGGCGATCGGGGAAGTGGCCGGGGAAGAAGGGCTCGTTGATGGTGACGTTCTTGATGGCGACGAGCCGTTTGCCCTCTTCCGCCTCGATCACGCGATCAACGAGCAGAAAGGGGTAGCGGTGCGGCAGGCGGTCAAGAATGTCGGCAATGTCCATCATGGTTTGGGTTCCTTTGTTTCGAGCAGTGCGCCCGAATCGTAGAGTTCGATGATCTTGTCGGTGAGGTCGGCGGCCTCTGCCATGTGCAGGGTCTTGGTGACGTTCTTCTCCAGCACCAGGTTGTAGCCCTGCTTCTTTGCGTATCGTTGCACGAGAACGGTCAGCTCGCCCAGCAATTCTTCGGTGAGCTTGCGCTCGGCAAGCGCCACCGCTTCCTGGATGTCCTCGCCCTCGCGGCGAAGTTCTTTGACCCGGTAGGCAAAGCGCGCCTGGTAGTCGTCCCACTCTCCGGTGCCGGCGAGCTGGGCGGATTTCTCGCGGTAGTCGCTCTCAAGCTTGCGAAGCTCTGCTTCGAGCTGCTCGATGCGCTGCTGCTTTGCAGAGACCGTCTGCTGAAGTTCCTTGCGGGCGATTTTCCCGCGCATCGAAAGATCGATGGCCTTCTGGAAGTCGACGAGGGCTACGCGCGCGCCGGGCCAGCCGGAGTTCTGGGCGCGCGCCGCGGCAGGAATACAGATAAGCCCCAGCGCCAAACACACGAGCCCCGCAAGGGTGGCCGGCGTGTTTGTGCGAGAGGCTTTCATGGTTCTGCTAGTTCAACTGTCCAATCAGGAACTGGAAGACCGGTCCATTCACACTGGTACGGCCTGTGTGCTCGTAATTGTTGTTCAGCGGCCAGCCGAACTCAAACCGGATCGGTCCGAGGGGGCTGCGCCAGCGCAGGCCCACGCCCGCGTCGAGCAGGATGCTTGAGAAGAGGTGTTCGTTGTCGCCGTAGACATCGCCGGCATCGAAGAACACCACCGGTCGCAGATTGACCTTGTCGGTCCACGGCGTGGAGATCAGCAGCTCCACGGCCGAGTAGAATTCCTTGTCGCCGCCCAGCAGGAAGAGCTGGCCGCTGTTGTTCTGGTAGGGCCCCACGCTGCGTGCGTTGAAGCCGCGCAGGTTGTTGGGGCCGCCGCCGAAGAAACGCTCCTGCACGAGGGGGTCGCTGCGCTCCCTCCGGTCGAGCAGGCCGTAGTTCCACTTGCCCACCAGCACGAAGTTGAGCGGCAGCTCGTAGTAGTAGTTGCCCTTGAGTGAGTAGCGCAGAAAGTCGTTCGTATCGCGCGAGAGATCAAACAGGTTCTCGGCAAATTCCACCGAGGCAGCGTGATACATGCCGCGCGTGGGCTCGATGCGATCGTTGCGGGTGTCGTGGCTGATCGAGAGCGTCAGCGACGTCGTCAGCGTGTCGGGATTGATCGTGCCCGGCGGCGTGCTCAGGGCGGCGAAGGACTGGTCGCGGATGCGGATGCGTGTGACGCCCAGCGCCAGGCCCGCGCTCACGTCTTCAAGGGGCTCCCACAGCTCGGAGAGCTCGTAGCCGATACTGACGCTGCCGCCGTGCTGCTCACGATCGAAGTTGACGTCCTGGCGCCGCAGGGCGAAGACAGAAAAGCCCAGGGCCCAGTAGGAATCCATCACGCGCGGGTTGGTGAAGCTGAAACTGAAACTCTGGAGGCGCCCGCCCACCTGGGCCTGCAACTCCATCCGGTGGCCGCGCCCGAATAGGTTGGCCTGCGAGATCTGCGCCTGGGCGAAGAATTGATCGAGCGAGGAGAAGCCCGCGCCCACATTGATCGAACCGGTCGGGCGCTCGGTGACCTCGATTTTGATGTTCACATGGTCGTACGAGCCGGGAATGCGCTCGGGCGAATAGTTGACCGCCTCAAAGAAGCCCAGGCGCGTGATGCGCTGCTTGCTCTTCTCGAGCTTGGTGCGGTTGTAGTCCTCGCCCTCTGCCAGACGCATCTCGCGGCGGATCACATTGTCGCGGGTCTTCACGTTCCCGACGATGATGATGCGACCCACCTTGAACTTGTTGCCCTTGTCGATGACAACATCGAGGTCGACCAGATGCTGGCCGTCCTTCTCGTAGGTGCGCGGGATCGGTGTGACGTTGGCAAAGGCATAGGACTCATCGGCATAGCGGTTCGCGATCTTGTCGGCGTCGGCGATGATCTTCGAGCGCGAGAAAATGGTTCCGGGCTTTGTCTCCACCGGTTCGAGAATCTCCTCGGCCGGCCAGAGCAGATCGCCGCGCACATTGACCTCTCCGATTGTGAACTGGGGCCCCTCGGTCACGGGAACGGTGATGAAGAGTTCCTTACGGTCGCGAGAGAGCTCGATGATCGGGTCGCCGAACTCCACTTCGAGATAGCCGTGGTCGTGGTAGAAAAAGGTCCAGACCAGCATGTCCTGTTTGAAGAGCTCTTCGCGATACTTGCCGTCACTGCCGATCCAGGACAGCCAGTTGCGTTCCTTGGTGAGGATACCCGTCACGTTGCGCAGCTCTTCGTCGCTGTAGACCTCGTTGCCGACGAACTCGACGCGGCGCACCTGAACCTCGGCATTTTCAGAGATGACAAAGCGCAGACTCACCTGGTTGCGGGAGCTGTCGAACTCACGCTTCACCTCCACATCGGCGATGAAGTAGCCCTCTTCTTCGTAGAGCTTGAGCACCCGGCGCCGGGCATCCTCGAGTTTTTGCTCGGTAAAGACGGAGTTTTCGGAGATGTCGATCGCTTCGAGAATCTCCTTTTCCTTGATCTCGTCCTCGCCTTCGACTTCGACGCTGGCAACAGCGGGCCGCTCCTTGATGATGAAGATCAGGCGGTAACCATCCTCGCTCTGCTCGGCCTCGACGCGGATGTCTTCATAGAGCCCCAGCCCGAAGAGCTTCTTCACGTCCTTGGCAATGGTCTCCCGGTCGATGGGCTGGCCTTTGGTGCTCGTGATGACGAGCAGGACCTGTTCGGCCTCGGTGCGCTGGTTGCCGCGGACCTCGATGCCGGTGATTCGGTTGGAACTTTGCGCGTGCGCAGCTCCGGCCCCCACGAGCGGGAGAGCCAGACAATACAGGAGCGCGGCTGCCCACGCTCCCAACAGGCCGCGCCAGGGGCTGCTACCTTCCCGCTGCACCCTGGTCGACCTCCTGAATCATGCCCTCATAGAGGGTGACCGCGCGGTGCATGCGTGCGGCAAGCTGGGACGAGTGCGTGACGACGATCATCGTCACGCCGAGTTCTTCGTTGAGACGGACGAGCTCTTCATGAATCTCGTCGGCGGTGCGGGTATCGAGGTTGCCGGTGGGCTCGTCGGCAAGGAGCACCGGCGGGCGCAGCACGAGCGCGCGCGAGAGCGCGACGCGCTGCTGCTCCCCGCCCGAGAGCTCCTTTGGACGGTGATGCAGGCGCTCGCCAAGGCCCATGCGGGTGAGCAGCTCGGCGGCCATGTCGCCGGCTTCCTTCCTGGGCTTTCCGGCAATCAGCGCCGGGAGCATCGTGTTCTCAAGCGCGGTGAACTCGGCAAGCAGGTGATGGAACTGGAAGGCAAAGCCGAGCGTGCGGTTGCGGAACTCGGCAAGCGTTTCGTCGCCCTCGGCGCTCACTTCGCGATCTCCATAGAAGATCCGCCCCGTCGTTGGTTTTTCGAGGGTTCCCAGTATGTGGAGGAGCGTGCTCTTTCCGACACCGGAGACGCCGACCACACCAAGGCGCTGGCCGGCGGGTACGACGAGGTTGATCTCTCGGAGCACCTCGAGGTGGCGCTCACCGAGCGAGAAGGACTTGCTGACTTGTTCGACGCGCAGGTCCATCAGTCGCTCCTCAGTGCTTCAGCCGGCGGCAGCTTGCCCGCGCGGCGCGCCGGCAGATAGGCGGCCAGTGTGGTGATCAGCGTCGGCGCCAGCAGGACCTTGACCACGTCCCAGGGAAGGACGAGGACGGGCATGTAGCGCATCTGGTAGACGTTGGCGTCGACTTCAATGAGGTGGAAAGTCTCCTGCGCCCAGCAGAATCCAAGTCCCAGGCACAGACCCAGGAGCGTCCCCATGAACCCGACGAAGGCGCCCTTGGCGAGGAACACGCGGGTAATCTCTGCATTGGGGGCGCCCATGGCTTTTAGAATCGCGATGTCGTGGGTCTTCTCGCGCACGAAGAGGATCTCCATGCCCGCGATATTGAAGGCCGCAACGATGACGATGATCAGAAGTACGAAGAAGAGCGCCAGCTTTTCAAGCTGGAGGGCATCGAAGAGCGGGCCCAGCAGGCGCTTCCAGTGGGTGACCCACCCGGGCGCGTCACCCATCACCATCTGCACCTGCGCGGCGATGGTGTCGGCCTGCTCGATGTCTTCGACGGCAATTTGAATCCCTGAGAACGGACTCCCCTGGCGCTCGGGCTCGAAAAAGGGAGCGGCTTCGGTGACGTCCACAAAACCGAGCTGGCCGTCGTACTCGATGTTGCCGACTTCAAAGATGCCGGCGACCACGAAGGTCTTCACGCTCGCCGTCGGCCCCAGCGGGCCGATCCCGCAGAGCGGACAGATGATACGCACTTCGTCGCCGGGCTCGGCGTTGACCGCGCGGGCCAGGTCGCTGCCCAGGATGATGCGTGCGCCCTCGCGGCTCTCGACGTACTCGCGGATGAAGGGATCCTTGATGCCCTTGACCTCGCCGCC
>JAGRBM010000434.1 GCA_020434085.1 Chrysiogenia bacterium
GCGCTGGGCAACCTCGCCGACGCCATCAGCGTCTGGGACGAGGTCCTTGCCGTCTTTCCCGAGCACAAGGAAGCCCTTCTCTACAAGGCCATGGCCGAGAAGAACCTGCACGGGAAATAGTCCCCGCGCGAGCGGCCTTTTCTCATCGCAAGAAGCGGCAGGGCCGCCCCTTCCCTTTGTGACTGGTATGCTACGCTGCCGCCTGTGAAGAAACTTTTTCAACCACTGCTGGTCATCGCGCTGCTGCTGGGCGGCTGCGCGCAGCTCGGCGGCCCCCGGCCCGAGGGCAAAGTCCTCATGGGCGAGCAGGCCTGGGGCGAGCTGCGCCCCGAGGCGATCGCCGAGTATCTGCGCGGCGAGATGCTCTCGCAGGACGGAAACTTCGCCGGCGCGCTCGAAGCATTCGGCGCCGCCCAGAAGGCCGATCCCGAGTCCAAGTATCTGCTCTACCGCCTCTACCACGCGCACCTGACCGTGGGTGACATCCAGAGCGCGGAGCAAACCGTCCAGCGCGTCCTGACCCTCGATCCCCAGGACGGGCGGGCCCACTACCTGCTGGGCAAGCTCTACTACCAGACCAAGCGTCCCGAGCTCTCGCTCGTGCAGTTTCGCGAAGCACTTGCCGCCGAACCAAACAACCTCGAGTACATGCTTTTCTACGGCCTGCTGCTGGCCGAGACCGAGCGCTACGACGAAGCGGTATCCGTGCTCACCGACTTCCTCGAAGTGCGCCCCGATACCGACATCGTCCATTTTTCGCTGGCAAAGATTTACGCCATCCGGCAGGACTTCGACCGGGCCGAGGCGCACTTCCGCCGCACCATCGAGATCAACCCGAACTTCCGCGCCGCCTATGTCGAGCTGCTGCGTATTTACGAGCAGGAAGAGGCGACCGAGAAGATCGCTGCCCTCTACAAGCTGCTGCTTCAGAACGTCGATCCCGAGAACGTGCAGCTCCGCGCGCAACTGGCGGAACTTTTCGTCAAGCAAAAGCGCCTTGGAGAAGCCGCCCAGCTCTACGAGGACATCCAGCGCGAGTCGCCCCTCGATGCCAAGGTCATGGCCAAGCTCGGGCTGATCTACTTCCAGCAGGAGCGCTACGCCGAGGCCGTGCCCCAGTTCCAGCTCTTCCTGGCGGGCGATCCCACCAACGACATCGTTCGCTACTACCTGGCGCTTTGTTTCGAGCGGCTGGGCAATCACGAAAAGGCGCGCGAGGCGCTCGAGAGCATCAAGTTCGGATCGCAGACCCACCTCGACGCGGTGGTCTACCTCTCCTATCTGGACGAGGAAGCCGACGAGGTCGACGACGCCATTGAGCGGCTGCGCGCCGCGCTGGCGCAGTATCCGGGCGAGGTGCGGCTGGTAAGCCGCATCGGCGACGTGCTGCGCCGCGCCGAGCGCACTGCTGAGTCCATCGAGTATCTCGAGGACGCGGTGAAGCGCCATCCCGAAAACGCCGACCTGCTCTTCTCGCTGGGAATGGCCTATGACGCCAACGACCAGCTCGTGCGCATGGAAACAGCGATGAAGAAGGTGCTCGAGCTCAACCCCCAGCACTACAACGCGCTCAACTATCTGGGTTACACCTGGGCCGACAAGGGCCTGCACCTCGAAGAAGCCGAAGACATGGTGCGCCGCGCGCTGGCCCTCAAGCCCGGCGACGGATACATCACCGACTCTCTCGGCTGGGTCTACTACCGGCAGGGACGCCTGAAAGAAGCCGTCGCCACCATCGAAGAGGCCGTGCGCCTGGCACCCGACGACGCGCAGATCGTCGCCCACCTGGGCGAGGTCTACGAAGCCGTCGGCGAGCTGGAAAAAGCGCTGGCCGCGTGGGAGCAGGCCCACGAGCTCGTCGACAAGGAAGACGTCCGCCAGAAGAAACTGCGCGATGAAATCGAGTCACACATCAACGCCCTGCGCAAGCGGCTCGGCCGCGGGTAGCCCCCGCACGCCTATGCGATTTCGCACTTCCCTGCTCACGCTGGCGCTGCTCTTTTCTGTGAGCGGCTGCGGCTACTTCGCCAAGTGGCCGGCGCAGGCGGAGGCGCTCGCCTCCCTCAATGAGATCCTGAGCGCCGAGCCCGAGGCGGATAGCTTCTGGGGCGACGGGTGGGTGCGGCTCGAAAACGCGCGTGACAGCGTGGTCTTCGCCGCCGAGTTCGTCGTCGAGTATCCCGACAAGTTCCGCATGACGGCCTTCGGGCTCTTCGACAAGCCCGAGGCCTATCTTGCAAGCGACGGCCGGCGCATTGCGCTCTACCTGGTCGGCGAGAACCGCTACTTCTCCGGCCCGGCCCGCGGCGAGGCGCTGGCCACGATCCTTGGACTGCCGCCCATGGAGATGAAGGAACTGCTGGGTTACCTCACCGGACAAATTCCAGTGAGCGATACCACGGGCGCAGATCTTGCCGCCGACAAGTGGAAGGGCCGCTGGACTGCCTCGGTCGGGCCGATCACCTCCGAGGAGAAGATCCGCTTTCCGCGCACCGGCGGGCGCATCGAGGGCTTTGCCCGCACCGCCCCGGGACGCCGCGTCGATGTGCGTTTTTCGAACTTCTCCGTGCCCGATGAGGGGAGCGCGCGTCCCTACCCCCACCGCATTGCGGTCAGCGCGCCCGAGGCGCAGGCCCTCTTCCGGGTGAGCTTTCGCGAGATGGAGATCAACGCGCCGGTGGAGTCCAGGTCCATCTTCACCCTGCGCGCGCCGCCGGGAGCGATCCACCTGCCCTTTACCCACGCCGCCGGGCTGATGGGCCTGCCGCTTCCGCCGGTGAATGAGCCCGCCGAAGAGCTCGCGCCCGTGCAGGATTGACCGGCGAGCGGGCGCGTGGTACCTGCCAAGGCGATGATCTCACGAGCAACTTATCTGGCCCTCGCCTTTGTGACGCTGGCGTGCGCGGCCTGCACGCGCGGTCCCGCGCAGGGGCCGAAAGAGAAGGCGCCGCTCGATGCCATGGCCGAGGCCCTGGAGAGCGTGCCGCCCGAGGGCGAGCCCGACGCGCACGGCGACTGGCTGGTGCGCTCGCTGGGCGCCGAGCCGCCCACGCTCAACCCGATTACATCGTCGGATGCCTCCGAGAGCACCATCAACCAGTTCATCTATGAATCGCTCATCCAGCGCAGCCCCAAGACCCTGGAGTTCGAGCCGGCGCTGGCCGAGTCCTGGGATGAGTCTGAGGACCACCTCACCTACGTCTTTCACCTGCGAAAGGATGTGCGCTGGCACGATGGAAAGCCCTTTACCGCCGACGATGTGATCTACAGCTTCGAGCGCATCATGGACCCGGAAGTCGACGCCGCGCCGCTGCGGGTCTACTACCAGGACATCTCCGAGTTCGTGAAGATCGACGACTACACCGTGCGCTGCACCTACGGAAAGCCCTACTTCATGGCCTTCCAGAACTGCGGCGGGATCTCGGTGCTGCCCAAACACGTCTTCGACAATGGCGAAGACTTCAATTCCCACTCGGCCGCGCGCCACCCCATCGGCACCGGACCCATGAAGTTCTCCAAGTGGGAGACCGGCAAGATCATCGAGCTCGAGCAGAACCCCGACTACTACGACGAAAAGAACACACTGTTCTTCAAGAAGATGCTCTTCAAGGTCATCACCGACAGCTCGGTCACGTTGCAGGCCTTCAAGGAAGGCGCGCTCGATACGGTCGGCCTCAATCCCGAGCAGTGGGTGCGCCAGACCAGCTCCAAACGCTTTGCGCGCAACGCCAACAAGTTCGCCTTCAACCAGACGGCCTACAACTACGTGGGCTGGAACGCGCGGCGCCCCCAGTTCGAGGACAAGCGCGTGCGCCAGGCACTCACCTTCCTGATGCCGCGCAAGGAGATCGCCCTCAAGGTCTACTACAACCTGGCCCGCGTGGTGTGCTCGCCGGTGCTTCCCGATACCGACTACTACAACGAAAAACTCGAGTGCCGCGGCTACGACCCGGCAAGGGCCCGCGCGCTGCTGGCCGAGGCCGGCTGGAGCGACAGCGACGGCGATGGATGGCTCGACAAGGACGGCAAGCCCTTCCGTTTCGAAATGCTCGTCGTCGCCGGCAGCAACACCTACGAGCAGATCGCCACCATCTACAAAGAAGAGCTCGCCCGCGCGGGCATCGACATGGTGATCCGCCGCCTGGACTGGGGCGCGTTCTTGCAGCCCGTGCAGTCCCATGAGTTCGACGCCTGCATGCTCGGCTGGTCGCTCTCCATCGATCCCGATCCCTACCAGCTCTGGCATTCCTCAGGCGCCGACAAGGAAGGCAGCTCCAACCTCGTCGGGTTCAAGAACGCCGAAGCCGACAAGCTCATCGAGGACTTTCGCGTGAACTTCGACAAGGACGCGCGCGTGGCCATGCTCAAGCGCTTCCAGGAAATCATCTACGACGAGCAGCCCTACACCTTCCTCTTCATGTCGAAGGCGCTCATGGGCGTGCACAACCGCATTGTGAACATTCACTTCTATCCCACGCGCCCGCCCTATGACCTGCGCGAGTGGTTCGTCCCCGCCGGGCGCGCCCGCTACACGGAGGCGCCGTGAAGCAATACATCGCCAAGCGCATCCTGCTGCTGATTCCCACCCTGCTGGGCATCAGCCTGATCACCTTTGCCATCATCAACATGGCGCCGGGAAGCCCGGCCAATGCGCGCATCGCACAGATCTTCGCCGGCGAGGCCAGCGGCGAAGTGACCGCCGAGCTCATCGAGCAGACCAAGAAACTCTACGGCCTCGACAAGCCCATCCACGTTCGGTACTGGGAGTGGGTCAAGGGCATGGCGACCTTCGATTTTGGCGAGTCCTTCAAGGACCACCGCCCGGTGATCGACAAGATCCTCGAAGCGCTGCCCATCACGATGATTCTGAACATTCTCTCCATGATCGCGCTCTACCTGCTGGCGATCCCCTGGGGAATCTATTCCTCGCGCATCGCCGGTTCGAAGCTCGACCGGGCGGTGACCGTCGGGCTCTTCGTGCTCTACTCGCTGCCCACCTTCTGGGTGGCAACTATGCTCATCCTGTTCCTTGGCGGCGGGGAATTCCTCGACGTCTTTCCGACCTATGGCTACGAGACCTACGGGGCCGAGAGCTGGCCTTTTTTCGCGCGGCTCTGGGACTGGACCCTGCACCTGTTTCTGCCACTGGTGTGCATGAGTTACGGCGGCCTGGCACTGCTCTCGCGCTACGCGCGCGTCTCGATGCTTGAGGTCATCCACCAGGACTACATCCGCACCGCGCGTGCCAAGGGGCTCTCGGAAAAAGTCATCACGCTCAAGCACGCGCTGCGCAACTCGCTGCTGCCGCTCATTACACTGGTGGCCTCGATTTTTCCCTCGCTCTTTGGCGGCTCGGTCATCATCGAGACGATCTTCTCGATCTCGGGCCTTGGCAAGCTCGGCTTCGAGGCAATCCGCTCCAACGACTACCCCGTCGTCATGGCGATTACGACCATCTCCGCGCTACTCACCCTGGTGGGCATTCTGATCTCCGACCTGCTCTACGTGGTCGCCGATCCGCGCATTTCCTTTGAAGAGCGGGAGGCCTGATCCATGAGCGAGCCCCCCGCAATGGAAACCGGCCCCATCGAGGAGCCACGCGGGTACTGGCACCGGGTCTATTCGCAGTTCCGCCGCGATCGCATGGCGGTTCTCGGCATCGCGCTCATTGCGGTGCTGGGGGCCACGGCGCTCTTTGCCGACGTGCTGGCCAGCGCCCACCCGCTGGTGATGCGCTACCAGGGTGCGCTCTACGCGCCGATCGTGGGCGAGCTTCCCGAAGAGCTGCGTGCGATTGCACCCGGGGAGATCCCCGCCCACCTGGGCGAGGACGACTGGGCCCTGTGGGCGCCCATCCCCTATGGCCCCACCCAGCACGATCTCGAAAGGCGTCTTGAACCGCCCTCGGCCGACCACTGGCTGGGCACCGATGATCGCGGACGCGACCTGCTCTCGCGCATGGTGCATGGATCGCGCATCAGCCTGAGCGTGGGCTTTGTCTCGGTGGGCATTGCGCTGATCATCGGAGTCATGATCGGCGCGGCCGCCGGCTACTACGGCGGCAAAGTGGACGTGGTCATCTCGCGCCTCATTGAGGTGGTGATCTGCTTCCCCACCTTCTTCCTGATCCTCGCAGTGATCGCCCTGCTGCCACCGAGCATGATGATCATCATGGTGGTCATCGGGCTCACGAGCTGGACGGGCATCGCGCGGCTCATCCGCGCCGAGGTCCTGAAAGTCCGCACCATGGACTACGTGCAGGCCGCCCGCTCGCTGGGCGTCGCCAACTCGCGCATCATCTTTCGCCACATCCTGCCCAACTCCCTGGCCCCGGCCATGGTGAGCGCCACCTTCGGCATTGCCGCCGCCATCCTGGTGGAGAGCTCGCTGGCCTTCCTGGGCTTTGGCGTCCCGCCGCCCACCGCCTCCTGGGGCGA